>NZ_DASWOM010000047.1:0-27297 GCF_036398755.1 Acerihabitans sp.
CGTTGCTTGAACAGCCAGCAAGCAGAGTGGAACCCAAAATTACCGCGCCCAGTACCAGTTTAGTACGATTCATTATTAATACCCTCTAGATTGAGTTAATCTCCATGTAGCATTACAAGTATTACACAAAGTATTTTCGAAGGAGAACAATTTTTAGTAATAAAACGATTAAATTCGACTGAGTGCTCAAAGAAACGTCTTGTTTTACAGCAAGGTTAAAAAAAAAGAGACAAACCGCCCCCTGCCATAAGAAAACTCCGATTAAGTCTTGCTAAAAAGGCAGGGTGTTTTTGTGCTATCAACGTTAATTTATTGCACGCAAATGGGTGGGGCGGGCAAATTACCCGGCGGCGCTTAACGCCGCGGGCAAAAAAAAGCCCCCGGCAAGCCGGAGGCGCGGGTAGTGGAACCCGGATTTACAGCAGGTGAACGGAGGCGGTGTTGGTGGTGCCGCTCGCCACCAGGGCGCCGGAAACCATCACCACGATTTCGCCTTTCTTCGCCAGGCCGGTTTCAATGGCCATGGCCTTGCCGATGCGGTAGAAATCATCGGTAGAGGCGATTTCATCCACCAGTTGGCAGGTTACGCCTTTTGACAACAGCAGCTGGCGGGCGGTAATGGCATTGGTGGTCAACGCCAGAATTTCCGCTTTAGGGAAGTATTTACGTACCGCTTTGGCGGACTTGCCGCCTTCGGTCGCCACGACTATCAACGGCGCTTCCAGTTTTTCAGCGGTTTCCACCGCGCCGCGACATACGGCTTCGGTGATGCGCAGCTTGCGGCTGTCGTTGAGGCTGTCGATGCGGCTGGGCATCACGCGGTCGGTGCGATCGCAGATGGTGGCCATGATGGTCACGGCTTCCAGCGGATATTTCCCTTTGGCGCTTTCACCGGACAGCATGACCGCATCGGTGCCGTCGATGATCGCATTGGCCACGTCGCCGGCTTCGGCGCGGGTTGGGCGTGGGTTCTTGATCATGGAGTCAAGCATTTGGGTGGCGGTGATCACCACTTTACGCGCACGGTTGCATTTTTCGATCATCATCTTCTGGGCAAAGATCACTTCCTCGACCGGAATTTCCACGCCCAGGTCGCCACGGGCAACCATGATGCCGTCGGAGGCTTCCAGGATTTCGTCAAAATTGTTCAGGCCTTCCTGGTTTTCAATTTTGGAGATGATCTGGATATGGTCGCCGCCATGAAGCTTAAGGTGTTCACGAATTTCCAGGACATCGGAGCGTTTACGGATAAACGAGGCGGCGATAAAATCCACGCCCTGTTCGCAGCCGAAAATCAAATCGCCCTTGTCTTTTTCAGCCAGCGCCGGCAGCGCGATGGACACGCCCGGCAGGTTGACGCCTTTATTTTCGCCCAGATCACCGTTGTTCAATACCCTGCATTGCACGGTGGTTTCGGTGACGGCGATAACTTCCATGCCCAGCAGGCCGTCATCCACCAGAACGGTGTTGCCCACCGACAGGTCCTTGGCAAAGCCCGGATAGGTTACCGCAACGCGGTCTTTGCTGCCGATGACCGTTTGGTCGGTGGTGAAGGTAAAGGTCTGGCCGGCGGTCAGGGAAACGTCGTTGCCGTTTTCCAGCTTCATGGTACGGATTTCCGGCCCTTTGGTATCAAGCAGGATGGCGGCTTTCATACCGGTTTCCTGCAGGATGGCGCGCAGGTTGGTGATGCGATTGCCGTGCTCTTCAAAGTCGCCGTGGGAGAAATTGAGACGCATGACGTTCATGCCCGCGTGCAGCAGCTTTGACAGCATTTCTTTCGATTCGGTTTTAGGACCGATGGTACAAACGATTTTTGTCTTTTTCATAACAATAGTATCTGCAAGTTGTGTTGGATGATAAATCTGATATATCGCCGGTAAATATCGACGACGAAAAATTGTGCAGCCTTGCGAGCCTGTTCCCCATGTTCAAGGATAGGAGAAAAAAGTGAGAAAATGATGAAAATATAGCTAAATTGTCTGGCCGGACGCGCCGGCAAGCGGTAGTGGATAAGTCTGTTTTAATTAGTATTTGGCTAATCAATGGGGCTTGAGCCATTCGATTGAAATAACGTTTTGTATTATAGTTATTGGGCTGGCGGAAACAAGATAAAAACAGCACAAATAATGCGTAAGCCATGAAAAAGAGTGCATTTGTGGTAAATATGCAAATTTTTAGTATCAAGTGTTGCGCAGATGCACAATAAAATCGATAACCGCTGTGCAACATTGGGCGTATATACGGGCAACAGATAACAATATTGCCAACGGGGATTAACGTAAGGGAATCGCTATCGGCGTTTTTCCGCCTGTCGGCTATCGGGGTGAAGCGTGAGGGAAAGCAAAAAGAGGCAGATAAAAGGCCATTATCCGGGAGATATCTGAAATGGTGCGTCCGAGTGGACTCGAACCACCGACCCCCACCATGTCAAGGTGGTGCTCTAACCAGCTGAGCTACGGACGCACAAGAGGTGGTGCGTTCTAATGGACTCGAACCATCGACCCCCACCATGTCAAGGTGGTGCTCTAACCAGCTGAGCTAAGAACGCATACTGCACAATGCCGTCTGTCTGACAGCGGGACGAATATTAACGGGCAACATCACCGCATGCAAGAGGAAAAAGCGTTTTTTCCCGCCGCCGGCGAACAACTGACGATCTAATACGCAGGGTGCCGGTTTTTTGACCGGCGAACGTCGGCAATCATCGAACTCAGCGGGCCGCCCGGTTGAGGATAAGCCTTGAGGGCTGGCGCTGAAGCCAAAGCATGCGCAGGGTCATCAGCACCGCCGCCGACGTCAGTCCGAGGATAAAGCCCATCCAGAAACCGCTCGGCCCCATGGCGGGCACCAGGTAGTCCGTCAGCGCCAGGAGATATCCGCACGGCAGACCCAGCAGCCAGTAGGCGGTAAAGGTAATGAAAAAAATCGAGCGGGTGTCTTTATAGCCGCGCAGCACGCCGTTGCCGATCACCTGGATGGAGTCGGAGATTTGATAGATGGCCGCCAGCGCCATCAGATGGGAGGCCATCGCCACCACCGCCGGCGTATCATTATACAGCCGGGCGATCTCCACCCGGTACAGCAGGGTGCATACCGCGGTTACGCAGGCCAGTATCACGCCCATGCCCAGGCTGGTCCAGGCGGCGACCCTCGCTTGTTCCACGTTGTTTTCCCCCAGGCGGAATCCGACGCGGATAGTGGCGGCGACGCCCATCGACAGCGGCAGCACGAACATCAGGGAGCTGAAATTCAGGGCAATCTGATGTCCCGCCAGCGCGACGATACCCAGCGGCGCCACCAGCAGGGCCACCACGGCGAACAGCGTGACTTCGAAGAACAGCGACAGGGCCACGGGCAAGCCCAGGCCGGCCAGCCGGCGCAGGGCGGTCCAGTCGGGCCGGGTGAACGCGCCCGGCAGATGAAGATCCTGAAAACTGCCGGCCCGGCGCATATAGAACCACATCACGACGTACATTATCCAGTAGACGGCGGCGGTGGCGATACCGCACCCCACGCCGCCCATGGCCGGCATGCCGAATTTGCCGTAGATAAAAATATAATTTATCGGGATGTTGGCCAGCAGGCCGAGGAAGCCTATCACCATGCCGGGCTTGGTTTTGGACAATCCGTCGCATTGACAGCGCAATACCTGGAAAAACAGGTAGCCGGGCGCCCCCCAGAGCAGGAAGTGCAGGTAAGCCACCGCTTTATGCGTGAGTTCGGGATCGACATGATGCATTCTTTCGATCACCAGGCGGCAGTTATACAGCACCACCATGACCAATATCGCCGCCGCCGCCGCCAGCCAGAATCCCTGGCGCACCTGATAGGCGATGCGCTCGCGGCGGCCGGAGCCGTTCAGCTGCGCGATAACCGGCGTCAGCGCAAGGATAAGGCCGTGGCCGAACAGGATGGTGGGCAGCCAGATGGAGGTGCCGACGGCGACCGCCGCCATGTCGGTCGCGCTGACGGAACCGGACATGATGGTATCGACCACTCCCATCGACGTTTGGGCTATTTGCGCGAAAATAACCGGTATCGCCAGGGACATTAATGTACGCGCTTCCAGGAAGTACTTCTGCACGTAGGCACCTATAATTTTATGAGTATGGAATAAGCAGGCGAAAGTTAACATAAAGGTTAAAAATCTGGGGCATAGTGTAAAGCATTTGCCCGTTTATACCAGTGCGGGGCGGCACAAATACGCGAGGTGGACGATTTGGTTTTCCCGTGGAAATCGTGCACACTAGCCTGACTGATTCCAGCGGTGGTTTACAGAGGCCAAGGTTATGTTTACGGGTATTGTTCAGGGCACCGCGCCCATTGTGGCGATTGACGAAAAGGCGAATTTTCGCACGCATTTCATTACCCTGCCGGCGGCAATGCTGGCAGGCCTTGAGGCGGGCGCCTCCGTTGCGCACAATGGCTGTTGCCTGACGGTGAGCGGCATCGAGGGTAACCTGGTGGCGTTTGACTTGATGAAAGAGACGCTGCGGGTGACCAATCTCGGCGATTTACAGGTCGGGGACGAGGTGAACGTGGAGCGCGCCGCCACCTTTAACGCCGAGATCGGCGGGCATGTCATGTCAGGGCACATTATGTGCAGCGCCGAGATAGTGAAAATCGTCACGTCGGAAAACAATCGGCAAATCTGGTTCAGGATGCCGGATAAAGAACTGATGAAATATGTTCTGTACAAAGGCTATATCGGCATCGACGGCATCAGCCTGACGATTGGGGAAGTGGTGCAGGAAAAGTTTTGCGTCCACCTGATACCGGAGACGCTGCTGCGCACCACGCTTGGCAAGAAACGGCTGGGCCAGCGGGTCAATATTGAAATCGACCCCCAGACCCAGGCGGTGGTGGATACGGTGGAGCGCGTTCTGGCGCAGCGGGAAGCGGCGATTGCCGCGACGATAAATACCCTTTAACGCGCCGGCCCGGCGCGCCAAGGGCTTAACGTGGAACGCGTATTCCGCCTTCCACGCCTTCAGGGCTGAACAACACTTGCCATAAATGAATATTACGCGCGCGGAACGCGCCCGCGCAGGCATTCAGATAATAACTGAACATGCGGAAAAAACGGTCGGAGTATTTATCGGACAAGGACGGCCAGGAGGCGATAAAACGTTCATACCAGGCCATAAGCGTTTTATCGTAATCAGAGCCGAAGTTATGCCAGTCCTCCATCACGAAATGTCTTTCGCTGGCATGGGCAATCTGCTGCACCGACGGCAGGCAACCGTTGGGGAAAATATATTTATCTATCCAGGGGTCGACATTCATGTCGGTGATATTCGAGCCGATGGTATGCAGCAGGAACAGACCGTCCCGTTTCAGGTTGCGATCGATCACGTCGAAATAAGTGGCGTAATTTTTGGGGCCGACGTGTTCGAACATCCCGACCGAAACAATGCGATCAAACTGCATATCCAGATCGCGATAGTCGCGCAGTAAAATCGTGACGTCCAGTCCTTCGCAGCGGGTTTGCGCCAGCTTTTGCTGCTCGGCGGAAATCGTAACGCCCTGTACCGAAACGCCATAATTTTCCGCCGCATAGGCGGCAAGCCCACCCCAGCCGCAGCCGACGTCGAGCAGCGTCATGCCGGGACGCAACTGTAGCTTTTCGCAGATCATCTTCAGCTTATCCTGTTGCGCCTGCACAAGGGTGGTCGCCTTGTTCCAGTAGCCGCAGGAGTATTGCATATAGGGATCCAGCATCATTTCAAACAGATCATTACCCAAATCATAATGTTCTTTGCCAACAATCCAGGCCCGCTTGCGCGACTGGAGATTCATCAGCCGGGCGGCGGCAATCCGTAGGGTATCCTTAAGATGATGCGGAAGCTTGTTCTCCAGCCCCGCCTTAAGAACCCGCTGGAAAAAGATGTCAAGTCGTTCGCATTCCCACCAGCCGTCCATGTAGCTCTCGCCCAATCCTAAAGAACCGTCTTGCAATACACGCTTAAAAAATCCTGGATTCTTGATTCGCAGATCAAAAGGTCTTGAACCATTAAGTTCAATACCGGCCTGCGCGAGCAATTCATGGACGATACGGTACCAATCATTATCATGAAAGCTCAGGTCTTCAACGCACGAGGAACTCATAGCTTCTCCATCACCTTTCTTCTGTAATGCCCCGTCAGGAAAAGCATTCACCCTGCCTGCGGGCTTTATAAGAATCCACGGTTATCCGTGGTGTCTGAGGTACCACCATCAACAGAGGAATATAAAGTAAACCATAGACTGCCACTTAGCCGGGCGCTTTATAAAAAGGGTGATGTCATGTTGGAAAACACGACATACTTTTATACAAAATAATTAGACAACTCGTTATAATTGTTAACGATATTGAGTATAAGCCTGCATCTGAATTTAGACAATAGCTAACGCGCTAATGTATTTCATAGTATAACTTAATGATTTCATTCTGAAACAATAACTGTTTGCACAGAGATCGATATATGAAAATTCTTGTGTCCACGGCGGACGGCGCTTTACAAAAAAGAGATAGGCGCCCGCCCGCCGTTGAAAAGCCTGGCGGCAGGGCTTAAGCGGGGAAGGGACCGTCGGCTACCGAGTGACGTTCAATCAGCGACGGATGCACTTCGATGGTGTGGGCGTCCTCGCGCTTGCTGGTTATCCGGTCGAGCAGCATGGTCAGCGCAGCCTCGCCCAAATCCTCTTTAGGCTGATGGATGGTGGTCAGTGCCGGACTGAAAAAGCACGAATTGCGCACATTGTCGTAACCAATTAAAGAAATATCCCGAGGCACGCTCAGGCCCATTTCATTGATGGCGCACAGCGCGCCCATGGCCATGATGTCGCCGCCGCAAAATACCGCGGTGGGGCGCGGCGTTTGCGCCAGGATTTGCTTCATCGCCAGGTAGCCGGATTCCGGTTCGAAATTGCCTTGTACTATCCAGCGATCGTTTAACGGGATGCCGGCTTCCTTCATGGCATGCAGGTAGCCGCGGTGGCGCCCGCCGCCGGTGTTGCGCGCCAGCTGGCCGGGTATGGCGCCGATGGCGCGATGCCCGCGTTCGAGCAGATATCGCGTCGCCATATACCCGCCGGCAAAGGCGTTATCGATGATGGCGTCGGTAAAATCACGGCGGGCCTCGCCCCAATCCATGACCACCATGGGAATATGCCGGTATTCTTCCAGCATATCCAGCAGCGCTTCAGGATACTCGGCGCACATCACCAACAGCCCGTCGACGCGTTTTTGCGCCAGCATCGCCAGGTAGGCGCGCTGTTTTTCCAGATCGTTGTGGGAATTGCATAATATAAGGGTATAACCGCGGGCAAAGCAGTGGTGTTCAATCGCTTCAATAATTTCGGCAAAATAAGGCGCTTCGCTGGTGCTGGCGAGCAGGCCGATGGATTTGGTGCGATTAACCTTCAGGCTGCGCGCCACGGCGCTGGGTGAGTAATGTAGCTGTTTTATGGCGTCCATTACGGCGAGTTTTGTATCCTGCGCAACAAAACGGGTTTTATTGATGACGTGCGAAACGGTGGTGGTGGATACATTAGCGCGTTTTGCCACATCTTTGATGGTTGCCATGCCTTGAATACTCCCGTACGCCCTGGCTAAAATATCTGTCGAAGGCGCAAGCACTTTACGACGCTATGGAATTAACCGTTAATTTTCCTTGATCCCGGGCTAAAGTGAAAGCGTTATATGTCAAGACGTCAGCCCGGGCGCAAGCTTTTTGCGCGCCGCTATGGCAAACTGAGCATAACTACATGGGGTCGCGGTGGTTAGAACCGGCGCCTTGGCTTACTTCTAAGGAGACAGAATGGATAGCGATTTAAAAATGTCGTTACTGACCACGGTGTTCTCGCTGTTGGTGATAATCGCCTTCAGCTTTACCGCGGTGATGAACTGATTGCACTTCGGTTGGGTGTATAAAAAAGAGGAGCCTGGGCTCCTCTTTTTTATACAGGGTATCAGCGTATATTTTTCGGCGTGACCACCCGGCGGGCGCCAACGTAATGGTCCTGCCAATAATCTTCACTCAGATAGCTGATGCGAATATCGCTGCCGGTCCGGGGGGACTGGATAAAACGCCCGTTGCCGAGATAAACGCCGACATGATCGGCCGCGCCGCGATTGGAAATATGGAAAAAAACCAGGTCCCCGCTTTCCAGGTCATCTTTCTTGACCGGCGCCGCGTCGCGCAGGTGATACATTTCATTGGCGGTGCGCGGCATATGGATGCGCACCACATCTTTATAAGCGTAATAAATCAGGCCGCTGCAGTCAAAACCGGTATTGGGCGACATGCCGCCCCAGCGGTAGGGCTTACCCATTTGGGAAAGCAGTTTGTTCATGGCCGTGAGCTTGGCGGTTTGGTAACGTTTTTTATGGCTGTCGCTCATTTTGATCGGCTCATCGTTGGCCACCAGTTCCACTGCCGCCCGGTCTTTAATCCGGTGCCTGCCATAGCCTCTTTTATAGCCTTTTTTCGGCGGGGTGAAATTAGCCAGTTTTTTCGTCGCCGTTGCCCGCGGGGGCTTGGCCTGCACGCGTAAAGTGCTTTTTTTAGCGACGGCTTTCGCGTGCGCGGGTTCAGGCGGCTTTTTAGCAACGGCTTTTGCGCTGACGGCGGGCTCGCTGGCGACGGGTTTGCTTTTTTTGGCCATTTTTACCGGTTTGCGCTTGCGCCGGTCACCGGTTTTAGCCGCCGCGGCCTGGGACTTGCGCTGATCGGCGTTAACGCCGGCGTTCGGCGCGGCATGTGCCAGATTCAGAAACAACTGGGTAAAAAGCAACACAAAAAGCGTAAAGCACAAACGCATGATAAACGCTATCCTTATGTGGCCCAAAATAGGGGGTTATCGACACCTCACAGGAATTTAAGCTATTTGCTCCGTCATTGCATCATCAAATCACTCCTTATTGTGTATAAACGTGAATAAGTTCGATTTTGCTGCATTTATCAGCGTTCAGCGGCGCATTATTCAACATAGTTACCGTTCATTAAACGAATGTTTAAGCCCGTTTTGTTACCCCGGCGGGGTGAAAAGCCGCTAAAATATCATGTTTACCCTGGCGGGCGAACGCGAAAGGAACGAATTAATGCGCCATGAACGCGCGTGCCGGTAAAAAAACGTTTATCAGTTTGCCCGGTAGTGGCTAGAATAAAGAGACTGAGTGTCATCCCGCACAGAGCAGTGCAGAACAGTGCAGATAAAGCCAGATACTGGCGTGAGGAAGCGAGACAATGACGACAATAGAAAAAATCCAGCAGCAGATAGCTGAGAACCCGATTCTTCTTTATATGAAAGGTTCGCCGAAATTGCCGGGCTGCGGGTTTTCCGCCCAAGCGGTGCAGGCGCTCTCAGCCTGCGGCGAACGTTTCGCCTATGTGGATGTCCTGCAAAATCCGGACATTCGCGCCGAGTTGCCGAAATTCGCCAACTGGCCGACCTTTCCACAGCTCTGGGTGGACGGCGAACTGGTCGGCGGATGCGATATCATCATTGAGATGTATCAGCACGGCGAACTGCAACCGCTGGTTAAAGAAGCCGCGGTGAAATACAACGCCCAGGAAAACCAAACGCCTTCCTGAGTCCTGCGTCACGCTTGCGCATAAAAAAGCCACCGCCGGTATCGCTGCCGGAGGTGGCTTTTTTTATCCGGCGCCGACGGCGGGCTGGATTAATCGTGCTCGCCGGCGGCGGTGTCGCCGACAGGGGGAACCGGCCAGCCGCCGAGACGTTTCCAGCGATTGACCAATTCGCAAAACAGTTCAGCGGTGCGCTCGGTGTCATATAGGGCTGAATGCGCCTGGCTGCCGTCAAATTCGATGCCGCCGGCGGCGCAGGCTTTGGCCAATACCGTCTGGCCCAGCACCAGCCCGCTCAGGGCGGCGGTGTCAAAGGTGGCGAACGGATGGAAAGGATTGCGCTTGAGCGCGGCCCGGCCGGCCGCCGCCATCAGGAACCCGTGATCGAATCCGGCATTATGGGCAACAATAATCGCCCGGTTACAGCCCCGATCCTTAATGCCTTTGCGCACCATTTTAAAAATTTCATGCAGCGCGTCGTATTCGCTTACCGCGCCGCGCAGCGGGTTGGTCGGGTCGATGCCGTTAAAGGCGAGGGCTTCCGGCTGCAATAGCGCGCCGGGAAAAGGCTCAACATGGAAATGCAGGCATTGGTCGGTAACCAGCCAGCCCTGGTCGTCCATGTTGACCGTGACGGCGGCAATTTCGAGCAGGGCGTCGGTAGCGGCGTTGAAGCCGGCGGATTCAATATCGATGACCACAGGATAAAAGCCGCGAAAACGGCCGCGAAGGGTATTTACATCGTCAAGTTCAGCCATGCCTGTTCTTAATATTCAGGGAAAACAGCCCGCATTATGGCAAATTTTAGCGCGGGATGCATGGCGAATCCGCTCCGGTCTTCAGGGGAGCGGATTTAGCCTGGCCGGGCGCGGGGCTTTACTCGCCCAAGCCCTTACCGGCATGTTTTTGTTCAATCAGTTCAATTTTATACGCGTCGGGATCCTCGATAAAGGCGATAACCGTAGTGCCGCCCTTGACCGGTCCCGCCTCGCGGGTCACCTTGCCGCCGGCCTGGCGAATGCGTTCGCAGGTGGCGGCCACGTCGTCCACCCCGAGCGCGATATGGCCATAGGCGGTGCCCAGCGCGTAGCTATCGACGCCCCAGTTGTAGGTCAATTCAAGCACCGCGCCTTCCGTCTCCTCGGTATAACCGACAAAAGCCAGGGTATATTTATATTCCGTGTTCTCGCTGGTGCGCAGCAGGCGCATGCCCAGGATCCCGGTATAAAAATCGATAGATCGCTGTAAATCGGTGACGCGTAGCATGGTATGAAGCAGGCGCATAATATCCTCATTGGGCAGTGACGATGGCTGATCCATCGCCTATGGTTAAATCCGGGTATATCAGTATATCCCAGACCTTCAGGGCGGGGGAGCGGAAATGCCCCTGCGCGGCGGCGTAACCTCTTTGCGTTCGCGCCGCCCGACCGCTAGCCCGCAAGGGCGTGCGATTCTCGCCGGCGAGCGCTTTTTGGTGTTCTCGACTTGCAAGCTGGGGCAATAACGTCTTCAATGAAAGTTAAACAGGAGGGCGCGTGCCGGAACAGCTTGAGTTTTTCACCATAAACAGTCCTTGCCGCGGTGTCTGTCAATCCGATGACCGTGGCTTTTGCCGTGGCTGCCTGCGCTCACGTCAGGAACGTTTCGACTGGATGAACATGAACGACGGCCAGAAACGAGAGGTGTTGCGATTGTGCCACCAGCGTTACCTGCGCCTGCGGCGCGCCGCCAACAGCGCTGCGGCCGAACCCGCCGGTCCGGAACAACCTTCGCTTTTTTGAACAAATACAGCGGGGTATAAATGTAATAATAATTATTATTAATATGCACACTAATAGATATCTATTAATATATTACGATTAGATTATCAGCTCGAATACATGACATAATGATATTTGTTATATCTTCATTTAACTTAAATTAACAATAAATCACGAAGAATGACAATAATAGTGATACAGTTATGAATAATCCGCTTGGCATACGATAGGTACTGATGTAAGAATGCCGGGCAGCCAGAGCCAGAAACGGATTATATGACGTTTCCAACGCTTACCCTATACTAGGTGGAAAGTTTTGCGGAATGAAGGATCTGGCCATCCGTTAAACGGACGATCGGCAAGGAGAAATGCGCTTTTCGGTAACGTCCATTATTTTAAGGGAATAACATGCGTATTACATCTGTCTCAACTTAACTTCAACCTTATTCATATATATATATTTGTAATTTGCCATTCCACCCATTAGAATGGATGGGAATCCAGGGAACAAGCTTAATCAGCTTAATTATAAGGAGAGAGAATTGGAATCGCCATTAGGATCTGATTTGGCGCGACTTGTTCGTGTTTGGCGCGCATTGATTGACCATCGCTTAAAACCGCTAGAGCTGACACAGACGCATTGGATCACGCTGCACAATATCTGCCAACTACCGCCGGAGCAGTCGCAAATTCAGCTGGCTAAGGCTATCGGCATTGAGCAGCCATCGTTGGTGCGAACGCTCGATCAGCTTGAAGAAAAAAAGCTGATTACCCGCCATACCTGCGCAAACGATCGGCGAGCGAAGCGTATTAAATTGACGGAGTCCGCAGAGCCCATCATCAAGGAAGTGAATTATGTCATTAATAGCACCAGGGATGAAATCCTGACCGGTATTTCAGAACAGGAAATCCATTTCCTGAGTAATATGATTTCCCGTTTGGAGAAAAATATCCTCGAGCTCTATAATAAGTCCTGACATGTTTTGGTTCAACGTCATGTTATCTATAAAAAAACCGGCATAAATATGCCGGTTTTTTTAATAACCGAGGTAAATCTACGCCGCCCGGCGCGCTGGGCGGGCAAGTTATTAGCGCGGAGAAACCGTTACGTTGCGGCCGTTGCTGGCAATCGCCACGCGTTGGCCCACGCTGAAACGGGTGTCGCCTTGTTTTTGCACCACCATGATGGTATTGCCGTCGTCTTTGCGCACTTCAAGCTCCACGCCCTGCGAGCGGCTGGCCGCGCTGGTTACGCCCTGACCGGCCACGCCGCCCGCCACCGCGCCTGCGGCTGTCGCCAGGCTGCGGCCGGTGCCGCCGCCCAGGGTATTGCCAAGAAACCCACCCAATACCGCGCCGCCGATGGCGCCGATAACGTTTGAATCCTCGCCGCCCTGGATCTGTACCGGCCTTACGCCCACCAGGGTACCGTAGGTTACGTTTTGTACCTGCTTGGCCTCGTTGGCGGAATAGACATCACCCGACAGGGTATTGTTGCTGGCACAGCCCGCCAGCATCACGCCAGCCAGGGTGACCACGAGCAAAGGTTTCATCATAAAGAACTCCTGTTATACGCCGTTCGTCCGGGCAAACCGAGACAGAAAAAATGCTAATATTGTTACCATCGTCGAACGTATCTGTTTCCAGGCGCTACTGCGATAGCTTACTGTAGATGATAATATTGTAAAATTCATAAACAGTGAATCAACAGACGCTTGTTTCTGATTATAGCAATGATTTTGACGCTAAGGTTTTACCCGCCAAGTTATTTTATTGTAACAAGTTTCAAAATCTGTCGGCTTTTCATAGCCGGATTCATCAAACCTGTTTAACGTAGGCACATGGAATCGACAAATGAATCTCATGCGTAGGAAAAGGGCAGGCCAATGAGAACGGGTCGTTATGTGGGCGTGATGTCCGGAACCAGCCTTGACGGCGTGGACGTGGTGCTTGCCGCCATTGATGAGCATACGGTGGCGCAGCAATACAGCTATGGTCATCCGATACCGCAAGAGCTCAAACATCAGATACTGGCCATGTGCCAGGGGCAACAAGTGACATTGTCACAAGTGGGGCAACTGGATACCCGCCTGGGCATGCTCTTCGGCGAGGCGGTGCTGGCCATGCTCAGGCACGCCGGCGTGGCCGCCCATGAAATCACGGCCATCGGCAACCATGGCCAGACCGTTTGGCATCAGCCGGACGGGGAGGCGCCCTGCACGTTACAGATTGGCGACAACAATCGCATCGCCGCCCTGACCGGCATTACAACCGTTGGGGATTTCCGCCGCCGCGACATGGCGTTCGGCGGACAGGGCGCGCCGCTGGTACCCGGTTTTCACCACGCGCTGCTGGCGCATCCCGGTGAACGGCGCATGGTGGTGAATATCGGCGGCATCGCCAACCTCTCGCTATTGCTGCCGGGGCAGCCCATCAGGGGGTACGATACCGGACCCGGCAATATCCTGATGGATGCCTGGGCATGGCGGCACCTGGCCATTCCTTACGATAAGGATGCCGCCTGGGCGCTGGGCGGCACGGTGCACCTTGGGCTGTTGCAGCATCTGCTTGCGGACGGTTATTTTGCCTTGCCGGCGCCTAAAAGCACCGGTCGCGAATATTTCAACCTGGGCTGGCTATCGTATCAGCTCACCCATTTCGTCCCGATACCGCCCCGTGATGTGCAGGCCACGCTGCTGGAGTTAACGGCCATGACCATCACGGAACAAGTGCTGCTGTCGGGCGGCTGCGAGCATCTTCTGGTCTGCGGCGGCGGTGCGCGCAATCCGCTGCTGATGGCCCGTCTGTCCGCGCTGCTGCCCGGTATCGAAGTGGGTCCCACCGACAAATACGGCGTCAGCGGTGATGATATGGAAGCCCTGGCCTTCGCCTGGCTGGCCTTTCGCACGCTATCGGGTTTGCCCGGTAATTTGCCGTCGGTCACCGGCGCCAGCAGGGAAACGGTGCTGGGGGCGATTTACCCCGTATAACCCCTCGGCGTCTCTCCACCGGGCGTTTTTTAAGACAGCTCCGCTTCAGCGGCGCGGCGGGGTTGGTTATGGTGGTCATGACGCCATCCGCCGCCGCAAAACAGCGGCTTAACCTAGGGGAAATCATGATTAAACGGCTTATTATATTTGCCTGTGTACTTACCGTTACCGCCTGCAGCCAGTTTAACCGCGGTCCTGTTGAACAGACGCTGCGCTATCAATGCGGCACCATGCCGCTGACGGTGCGCCAGAGCGCGCAACCGGCGCAGGTCAGTTTTATTCTCGACGGCAAACAGCTGACACTGGCGCAGGTGATGTCCGCCTCCGGCACGCGCTATAGCGATGGACACTATGCTTTCTGGTCGAAAGGCCCCAACGCCTTTATCGAACGTGAAGGTAAAATCATCATAAACGACTGTATTATCGCCGGTTGAAAGGCGCTTAAACATTGAGATTTTTAGCCACCCGGCGCACAATATCGCCCTGGCCCGACGCAGATAAACACTATGACTGAACAACACATCGATATCGCCGACCTGCGCCGCGAGTATACCCGCGGCGGCCTGCGGCGCGCGGATCTGACGCCCGAACCGCTGGACCTGTTTGAACACTGGCTGCAGCAGGCCTGCGCGGCGCGCTTAGCCGATCCCACCGCCATGTGCGTGGCGACGGTGGACAAGCTTGGCCAGCCCTATCAGCGCATGGTTCTGCTCAAGCACTTCGATAGCCGTGGCATGGTGTTTTACACCAACCTGGGCAGCCGCAAGGCCGAGCACCTGGCGCATAACGCCCGCATCAGCCTGCATTTCCCCTGGCACTCCCTAGAGCGCCAGGTCATGGTGCTCGGACACGCTGAGCGGCTGTCCTTGGTCGAGGTCATGAAATACTTCCATAGCCGGCCCAAGGACAGCCAGATCGGCGCCTGGGTCTCCCGCCAATCCAGCCGCATATCCGCCCGTGGCGTGCTGGAAAGCAAATTTCTCGAGCTCAGGCAAAAATTCCAGCAAGGGGAAGTGCCGCTGCCCAGTTTCTGGGGGGGGTACCGCGTGCATATCGATACCATGGAATTCTGGCAGGGTGGCGAGCACCGGTTGCACGACAGGTTCATCTACCAGCGCCGGGAAGCGGGATGGGCGATAGACCGCCTGGCGCCCTGAGGCCGGCGGCGCATGAGTTTATTTAGGGTGTTTAAACACCGATTCTTACAGCAATAATGGAGTTTTTTGATGGCAAGCAGCAACCTGATACAACAATTGCAAGAGCGGGGCCTGATTGCCCAGGTCACGGATGAGGCCGCGCTGTCCGAGCGCCTGGCGCAGGGGCCGCTGTCACTGTATTGCGGTTTCGATCCGACCGCCGATAGCTTGCACTTGGGACATCTGGTGCCGCTATTGTGCCTGAAGCGTTTTCAACTGGCCGGGCACCGGCCGGTGGCTTTGGTGGGCGGCGCCACGGGACTTATCGGCGATCCGAGTTTCAAGGCCGTCGAGCGCAAACTCAATACCGCCGAGACGGTGCAGGAGTGGGTGGATAAAATCAGGCGCCAGGTTTCTCCTTTCCTCGATTTTGACTGCGGCGAAAACAGCGCCGTGGCCGCCAACAATTATGACTGGTTCGGCAGTATGAACGTGCTGACCTTCCTGCGCGATATCGGCAAGCATTTCTCGGTTAACCAGATGATCAACAAGGAAGCGGTCAAGCAACGTCTTAACCGTGACGACAGCGGCATCTCCTTTACCGAATTTTCCTATAACCTGCTGCAGGGCTATGACTTCGCGTCGCTGAACAAGCAATACGGTGTAGAGCTGCAAATCGGCGGGTCCGATCAGTGGGGCAACATTACCTCCGGCATCGACCTGACGCGGCGTATGAACCAAAAACAGGTCTACGGCATGACCGTACCGCTGATTACCAAAGCGGACGGCACTAAATTCGGCAAAACCGAAGGCGGGGCAATCTGGCTGGATCCGGCCAAGACCAGCCCGTATAAATTTTACCAGTTCTGGATTAATACCGCCGACGCGGATGTCTACCGTTTCCTGAAATTCTTCACTTTCATGCCCATTGAAGAAATCAACGCCCTGGAGCAGGAAGACCGCAACGCCGGCGGCGCACCGCGCGCGCAGTATGTATTGGCGCAGGCGGTTACCCGGCTGGTGCACGGCGAAGCCGGCCTGGCGGCGGCGGTGCGTATCACAGATAGCCTGTTTTCAGGTTCCCTGCAGTCCCTTACCGCCAACGATCTGGCGCAGCTGGCGCAGGACGGCATGCCCACCATCGCCTTGAGGGATGGCGCGGATCTCCAGCAGGCGCTGGTGGATGCGGGGCTGGTGCCGTCCCGCGGCCAGGCCAGAACCATGATCGGCTCCAACGCCATTGCGGTTAACGGTGAAAAACAATCCTCCGCGGAGTATGTCTTCAGCAACGTCGATCGGCTATATGAACGCTACACCCTGCTGCGCCGCGGCAAGAAAAACTACTGCCTGATCCGCTGGGAATGATTGTTTAACTGCGGCGGAAGGCCGCAGGCCTTCCGCTTTGTGTCGATACGGCCGCCAGGCCGAGGGTTTTAAGGCAAGGTAATGAAGAATATTCTGTCTATCCAGTCCCACGTGGTGTTTGGGCATGCGGGTAACAGCGCGGCGGTTTTTCCCATGCGTCGCATGGGCGTCAACGTTTGGCCGCTAAATACCGTTCAGTTCTCCAACCACACGCAGTATGGTCACTGGACCGGTTGCGTGATGCCCGCCGCGCATTTAACCGAAATCGTGAAAGGTATCGCCGCCGTGGATCAACTGAAAAACTGCGACGCGGTGCTCAGCGGTTATATAGGCGCGCCCGAGCAGGGTGAACATATCCTGGAAATTGTGCGCCAGGTAAAAGCGGCCAATCCCGATGCCTGGTATTTTCTTGATCCGGTGATGGGTCATCCGGAAAAGGGATGTATCGTGGCGCCCGGCGTGGCGGAATTCCACGGTAAGCGCGGCTTGCCGAACGCCGACATTATCGCGCCCAATCTGCTGGAGCTGGAGCAACTGTGCGGCCATGCGGTTAATAGTATCGACGAAGCCATAGCCGCCGCACGCGAACTGTGCGCACAGGGCCCGAGGCTGGTGCTGGTCAAGTACCTGAGCTACGCCGGTTATGATAAAAACAGGTTTGAAATGCTGCTGGTAAGCAAAGAGCACGCCTGGCATACCAGCCGTCCGCTGGTGGATTTTGGCGAACGCCAGCCGGTTGGCGTCGGTGATTTAACCAGCGGCCTGCTGTTGGTTAACCTGCTAAAGGGCCTGTCGCCGGTCAAGGCGCTGGAGCACGTTACCGCCGCGGTGTACGAGGTCATGAAGCTGACCAAAGAAATGAATGAGTATGAGCTGCAGGTGGTGGCGGCGCAGGATCGGATTGCCCTGCCGCAGCATCATTTTCCGGCTACGGAGATAAAATAACGCCTCATCATCACCGGCGGGATTCAGCCGCCGGTGCCAGCCAGGGCACGGCTAGATTGCCCGTTCGCCAAAGCGCTGTTCTTGCCCGTTTGCCACGCTCAGTCCTTCCGCCGCCAGCGCCGCGTCCACCGTGGGGCGTGACGCCACCCGTTTGAAATACAGCGCCACCGCCGGCGTCGCCGGTAAATCAAACTTCAGGGTCTGCGCCCAGGTCAGCATGGTAAACAGGTAGGCGTCCGCCACCGTGAAGCGGGGGCCAAGCAGGTAATCGCCATCGGCCAGTTCCCGGTCCAGATAAAGCAACTTGGCGTCCAACTGCTGGCGCAATTGGCTTTTGTAATCTTCCGGCATATCGGGCTGCAGCAGCGGGCCCAGGCTTTTATGTATTTCGCTGGCCACGTAATTAAGCCATTCCATCGCCTGGTAACGGGACAGGGT
Source organism: Acerihabitans sp. (assembly GCF_036398755.1). Classification (NCBI taxonomy): domain Bacteria; kingdom Pseudomonadati; phylum Pseudomonadota; class Gammaproteobacteria; order Enterobacterales; family Pectobacteriaceae; genus Acerihabitans; species Acerihabitans sp. The sequence goes on from NZ_DASWOM010000047.1 coordinate 18,213, forward strand.
GCCGGCCGGCGGGATCAGATGGCGATCCGGCACCAAATCCGCCAGGTACTGGACAATGGCCACCACTTCGGTGAGCACGGTACCGTCATCAAGCAGCAGGGCCGGCACCTGGCCTTTGGGATTTATCACACGGTAATCTTCACCATGTTCGGTTTTGAAACTGACCAAATCCACTTTTTCAATGGTAAAGTCCAATCCCGCCTCGCGTAAGGCGATATGCACGGTCAGCGAGCTGGCGCCGGGCTTATAAAAAAGTTTCATAAGACGCTCCTTAACGGGATGGGATAATAAATACCCTTTTGCGGTGTGAAAGCCCACAGGGGGATTATCCGACAATAACGGGAGCGTCGTCCACCCCTTGGACGCCGAAGCGCTCGGGCGCGTCATCCGGGCGCGACATATGGTTAAGCCGCGGGGCAAAAACCAGCATCAGCAGCGCTATCACCGCGGTGACGATACCGATTTGCATAAACACCTGGCTATAGACCGCTAGCGAAAGCCGGGCGTCGATCACCTCGGCGGGTACCGCCATCAGGTTGGCGACGTAGCCGGCGATAAGCGCGGCGGCGGCGGTAGTCAAAAACCAGGCGCCCATGATAAATCCCATCAGCCGCTGCGGCACCAACTGCGCCACCATCGCCAGGCCGAGACCGGAAATCATCAGCTCGCCGATGCTTTGCAGGGCATAGCTAAGGATAAGCCAGTTCATCGAGACGATACCGGCGTTATTGGCAAAGCGGGCGCCCAGCGGCAGGACAAAAAAGGCCAGCGAACACAGTACCATGCCGGCGGCGAATTTGAACGGCATCGGCAGGCGATCGCCCATGGTATTGTACAATGCCGCCAGCAGCGGGCTGGCCAGCATGATCCAGAACGGATTCAGGGCCTGGAACTGTTCCGGTTGGAACGACCAGTCGAACAGGGTGTGATCCACATTATGAATGGCGAAAAAATTCAGCGACGTGGGCATCTGGCTGTATAGCACAAAAAACACCACCGCTTCCATCATCATTAAAAAGGCCACCAGCATCCGCCGCCGCGCCGCGCCGTGCAGGGCAAAGGTTTCCCGGGCAAATACCAGGATGATCCCGACGGAAATCAGGCCCAGCACCCAGCGGGCGATGGTCTGGTGATGCAGCAGCCAGCTCGAAAGGGCAATGGCGACCGCGATGCCGGCGATAACCGCCGCCAGCTTTCCCCATTGCAGCGGGGCGAAATCCGGTTTGGAACCATAATCGCGAACCCAGCCGCGGCATGCGAAGAAATTCATCAGCGTTATCAACATGCCCGCCACGCTTAGCGAAAACGCGACGCCCCAGCCAAAACGGACCGCAAGCCACGGCGTCGCCAGGGTGGAAACAAACGAGCCGATATTGATCGCCATATAATACATGGTAAAGGCGCCGTCCAGGCGCGGATCGTCTTTGCGGTAGCAGGTTGACAGCAGCGAAGACGGATTGGCCTTGAACAGTCCGCTGCCGACCGCGATGGTCGCCATGCCCAGATAGACCCAGGCGACGGCGTGACTGGAATAGGCGACCATGCTATAGCCCACCGCCAGCACCAGCGCGCCGATGACGATAACGCGTTTGGTGCCCAGCACCTTGTCGCCCAGCCAGCCGCCGATGGCGACGAAACCGTACACCAGCGCGCTGAACGAAGCGAACAGGGTAATGGACTGTCCCTCGGACATGCCGAGCATCTTGACCAGGTAGACGGCCAGGATGACCTGCAATCCGTAATAGCCAAAGCGTTCCCAGAGTTCTATCGAGAAAATAAGGTAAAACGATTTAGGCTGTTTGAAGGCGTTAACGCTGATTTTTTCCGGTGGTGTGGTGTGGTTTGCCGTAGACACAAATACCTCGTTGCCGTTTTCGCCGCGCTAGCGGCAAAAATAAACAGGGGTGACGCCGTTGCCCGCGTCCCGTCTGTATTGTTATAAGATTAGTCTGAGGGGGATCTTCCGGATTTCAGCTGATTAGGCAAGGCTTGAATAATATCCTGTTACAATTAAATAAATAAGCACGATGTGGGGGTGAAGGCGGCGGGACTCCGGCGTTTCACGATGAAACGCCGCGCTAAGGCAGTGATTTATAGCGGGGTGGATGACGCGGGACATTGGGAGCAGGGCGCCGCCCTTGAACGGCGGCGGGGCGGTTACGCGCCGTCGCCGTAGACCTTATCTTTATATTCACAGAGATCTTCAATCAGGCAGGCGCCGCAGCGGGGCTTGCGCGCGACGCAGGTGTACCTGCCGTGCAGGATCAGCCAATGGTGGCAGTTAACGACAAATTCCCGCGGCACCACCCGCAGCAATGCCTGCTCCACCTCCTCGACGTTCTTGCCCGGAGCAAAACGCGTCCGGTTGCACACCCGGAAAATATGGGTATCCACCGCAATGGTCGGCCAGCCAAACGCGGTATTGAGCACCACATTGGCGGTTTTGCGCCCGACCCCCGGCAGGGCTTCCAGCGCCGCCCGATCTTGCGGCACCTGGCCGTGGTGAAGTTCAGTCAGCATCCGGCAGGTCTTGACGATATTTTCCGCTTTACTGTTAAACAGGCCGATGGACTTGATATAGGACTTGATGCCGTCCACGCCCAAGGCCTGCATGGCCTCTGGGGTGTTGGCCACCGGGAACAGTTTGGCGGTGGCCTTGTTAACGCTGACGTCGGTGGCCTGCGCCGACAGCAGCACCGCGATCAGCAGTTCGAAGGGCGAGGCGTAATGCAGCTCGGTGGTGGGGTCGGGATCGTTGGCGCGCAGACGGCTCAGGATGGCCAGTCGTTTGATTTTATTCATCAGGCTACACCAGCCCGGTGTGCTACGCCGTCCGCCACCGTCCGCCGCTGGCGGGTTTTGATACGCTGGTCTATCAGGTACTTGGCGGCCAGCATAAATCCCAGGCCGATAAACGCGCCCGGCGGCAGCATGGCCAGTAAAAACGGGCTGTCCAAATGGAATACTTCGACGCGCAGTCCCTTGGCCCAGCCGCCCAGCAGCAGGTCGGCGCCGTCGAACAGCGTGCCGTTGCCCAGCACTTCGCGCATGGCGCCCAATACCAGCAGGGCGCAGGTCGCGCCCAGTCCCATGGCCGCGCCGTCCAGGGCCGACAGGGCCACCGGATTGAGCGAGGCATAGGCCTCCGCCCGTCCCACCACGATGCAATTGGTGACGATTAACGGAATAAATATCCCCAGGGACTGATACAAGCCGAAGGCGTAGGCGTTCATCAGCATTTGCACGATGGAGACCACGGCGGCAATGATCATGACATAGATGGGGATGCGGATCTCGGCGGGCACCCAGCGGCGGAAAGCGGAAATCCAGCCGTTGGTGCAGGCCAGCACCAGCGTGGTGGCCAGTCCCAGCCCCAGCGCGTTGGTGACGGTGTTGGACACCGCCAGCAAAGGGCATAATCCTAATAATTGCACCAGAGCAGAGTTATTGGTCCACAGGCCCTGGCGCAGCAAGCGTCCGGCTTCACTCATCGTCGTTATCTCCGCAGCGGGGCAAATGGTCAATTTCACCCGGCATCATCTTTAAATATCCGGCGGTGCGCTTTACCGCGTTCACCACGGCGCGCGGGGTAATGGTGGCGCCGGTGAACTGATCAAACTGGCCGCCGTCTTTTTTTACCGCCCAGCGTTTATCGAGCGGCGAATCGACTTTTTTTCCACTGAACCGGGTGATCCAATCGGAGATGCGCAGCTCGATTTTATCGCCCAGTCCCGGCGTTTCATGGTGTTCGGTAACCCGGGTACCCAGCACGTTGCCGGCAAAATCCGCGCCGACCAGCAGCTGGATGGCGCCGGAGTAGCCGTCGGGCGCGGTGGATTCGATGGCCGCGGCCACCGGTCTGCCGTTTTTGCGCGCCAGGTACACGCGGTGCGGATGCGCGCTGCCCAGGAGATCGTCAACCACCAGATAGCATTCGCCCAGCATATCATTATCATGCAGCTCCGGCGGCACGACCTGATCCAATAATTGCTGTTGCTGCAACACGGCCTGCCTGGCGATGCCCGGTTCGGTCAGCCCATGCACCAGCGCCGTCAGGCCGGTGGTGAGCGCGGCGAACAGCGCCAGGGTAATGCCGTGTTTGCGCATCATCGTGAACATCGGCGCTCCTTAGCGATGGCCGTAAACGCGGGGTTGCGTAAAATAATCGATCAGCGGCACGCAAATATTGGCCAACAGCACCGCAAAGGCCACCCCCTCGGGATAGCCGCCATAGGTGCGGATAACCCAGGTCAGCAGTCCCGTCAGGGCGCCGAAAATCAGCCGTCCTTTAGCCGTCGTGGACGCGGTCACCGGATCGGTGGCGATAAAAAAGGCGCCCAGCATGGTGGCTCCGGAAAGCAGATGCAGCAATGGCGGCGCGCTGGCGCGCGGGTCAAGCCACCAGCCCAGGCTGGCGCAGAGCATCAGCGCCGCCAGGAAGCTTACCGGGATATGCCAGCTAATCACCTTGCGCCAAAGCAGATAAAGGCCGCCGGCCAGGAAACCGAGATTGGCCCATTGCCATCCCAACCCACCCATCAGACCGTTATACACGGGTTGCGCAAGCAGTGTCAGCGCATCCGTCCCGCCGCGCAGGCCGGTTTTGATATTATCCAGCGGCGTCGCCTGGCTTAGGCCGTCGAACCCGGCGCGCAGCTGCTGCACGTCCAGGCCGCCCGGGGTATGGCCGGCAAATATCAGCCACAGCTGGTCAGTCAAGGTGGCCGGCTGCAGCCGAAGCCCGGTTTCCGGCAGCCAACTGGTCATTTGCACCGGGAAAGAGATCAGCAGCACCACATAGCCTACCATGGCCGGGTTAAACGGATTTTGTCCCAAACCGCCGTACAGCTGCTTGGCGATGATAATGGCGAACGCCGTCGCCAGCACGATCATCCACCAGGGGGACAGCGGCGGCAGGCTCAACCCCAGCAGCACGGCGGTCAGCAGCGCGGAGTTGTCGGCCAGCCGCGGTCCGACCGGCTGGCGGCGCAGCGCCAGCACCGCCGCCTCGGCCGCGCAGGCGGTCAGCGCGGCCAACAGGATTTGGATCAGGGTGCCGTAGCCGAAAAAACAGCTCAGAGCCAGCAGGCCCGGCAGGCAGGCCGCCATAACCTGCAGCATGATGCGCCGGGTGCTTTGCCTGTTGTGGGTGAAAGGAGAACTTGCGATCCTGAAAGCCATTTATTCCTCGTGGGACTGTAGGGTTGCCCCGGCGGCGGCCTTGCGGGCCTTGACCCTGGCAATGGCGGCCGCCACCGCGGCTTTGCGCGGATCCGCGGCGCCGACGGCCGCTTCCTGCGTCGCCGGGATGATGTCAGGACGGGCCGGGGCGGTTAAACCGGCCGCAGAGGTAATATCGCCGACGGGCGTTTCTGTGACATTGTCACTTGATGTTGACGGCTCAGCGGGGATTCTACGCGCCTTGACGCGGGCAATGGCCGCCGCAACCGCCGCTTTCCGCGCATCCGGCATCATTTGCCCGGCGGTGACCGATAGGGGCGAGGACGCCGGCAAGACGGCAGCGGCAGTCGGTTCAGGGGTTTTTTCCGCCGCCACGGCGTTATGGCCGGCGTTGGGCAAAGGGTGTTGCGCCGCTTTGATCATCGGCTCGTCGCGTGCGTCAAGAGTGACGGCGGCCTGCCGGTGGCGGTCTTCCCGCAGCAGCTTTTCGCGCTCGCGCCGCGCAAGCTTGGCCTCGAAGCGCGCCTTGGCCGCCTGCGCGCGCCGCGCGTCCAGATCCAGTGCGCGGATCTCGGCCTTTTCCTGGCGGTAATAGCGCACCAGTGGAATATTGCTGGGGCAGACATAGGCGCAGGCGCCGCATTCGATGCAATCCGCCAGATGATGGCCCCGGGCTTTTTCGTGTTCCCGTCCCCGGCTGAACCAATAGAGTTGCTGGGGAAGCAGGCCGGCGGGACAGGCGTCCGCGCACAGGCCGCAGCGGATGCAGGATTGCTCCGGCTCCGGTTGGCTCATCTCGCTGCCCGCGGGCGCCATGATGCAGTTGCTGATCTTGACGATGGGCACATCCAGCCGCGGCAGCGTAAAGCCCATCAGCGGCCCGCCCATGATAACCAGTTGCCCCGGCTGCGGTGTGAAGCCGGCGTCGCGCAGCAGATGGCCGACCGGCGTGCCGAGACGTCCCCAGACGTTGCCGGGACGCTTAAGCGCGTCGCCGGTCAGCGTCACCACCCGTTCGGTAAGCGCCTCGCCGTCAATGATGGCCCGCTTGACGGCGAAGACGGTGCCGACATTCAGCATGACGATGCCGATGGCGGCCGAATGTTGGCCGAACGGCACTTCATGGCCGGTCAGGATTTTGGTCAGCTGCTTGGCGCCACCGGACGGATATTTGGTGGGGATAACGCGCAACGGGTAGCCGGCGCCGTCAGCAAGGGCGGCGGCCATCGCCGCGGCGGCGGCCGGCTTGTTGTCCTCGATGCCGATGATGACCCGCGCGGGGCGCAGGATATGGACCAGCACATCGATGCCGCCGACGATCTCGGGCGCGTGCTCCTGCATCAGCCGATCGTCGGCGGTAATATACGGTTCGCATTCCGCGGCGTTGATAATCAGGGTATTTATCGCGCCCGGTCCGCCCTGGAGCTTGGCCGCGGTCGGAAAGCCGGCGCCGCCCAGACCGGCGATACCGGCCTGGTGGATGCGGTTAAGCAGATATCCCGCGTCGTGCCGACGGTAATCCGCCAGGGGCTGGCGTTCGCACCAGCGGTCCTCGCCGTCGGGGGCGAGGATGACGCTTAGCTCCGCCAGCGCCGACGGATGGGCGGTGATGTGCGGCGCAATGGCCTGTATCGTCCCCGACGTGGGGGCATGCACCGGCAGGGTCCGCCCCCGGCCCCGGGTCAGCGGCTGTCCGCGCAGCACCCGGTCGCCCGCGGTTACGCACAGCTCGCCCTCCGGCCCCAGGTGCTGCTTAAGCGGAATGACGCATTGATCCGGCAGCGGCGGGCGCCGCAGCGGCACGCCGTTTGACTGTGTTTTCATTTCCGGCGGACGAATGCCGCCGGGAAAATCCCAGAGGCGTTCTGCGCGCTGCGCGGCAAATAGCTTAAACATGTTGCTCCAGCGGGATTTGGCGGACGGGTATGGTATTCAGATCCCATTTCCAGTTCTCGGTGGAGACCGCCACCGGCCGCATCTCGATACAGTTGGTGGGACAGGGGGCGACGCAAAGATCGCAACCGGTGCACAGATCGCTGACCACGGTATGCACCGCCCGGGTGGCGCCGATAATGGCGTCCACCGGACAGGCCTGGATACATTTGGTGCAACCGATGCAATTGCCCTCGTCTATCCAGGCCACCGTCGCCGCCGGGTGGCCTGTCGCCTCGTCGTCCAGGTATTGCGGGTCGATATTCATCAGTCCGGCGATTTTAAGCATCGTTTGCTCGCCGCCGGGGGCGCATTTGTTGATTTTCTCACCCTGGCCGGCCACCGCTTCGGCATAGGGGCGGCAGCCGGGGTAACCGCACTGGGCGCATTGGCTTTGCGGCAGCAGCGCATCGATTTGCCCGGCCAGCGGATCGCCTTCCACCCTAAAGCGCAGGGCGGCGTAGCCGAGCAAGGCGCCCGCCACCAACGCCAGGGCGCTTAGCGATGCGATAGCCCACCATAATGACAGCATCAGAATTTCACCAGGCCGGTAAAGCCCATAAACGCCAGCGACATCAGGCCGGCGGTGACCAGGGCGATGGATGATCCCTTGAACGGCGCCGGCACATCGGCCACCGCCAGGCGTTCGCGAATGGCGGCGAACAGTACCATCACCAGTGAAAATCCCGCCGCCGCGCTAAACCCGTAGACCGCGGATTGCAGAAAGTTGTGGTTAAGGTTGACGTTTAGCAACGCCACGCCAAGCACCGCGCAGTTGGTGGTGATAAGGGGCAGGAAAATGCCCAGCAGCCGATACAGCGAAGGACTGGTTTTGCGCACCACCAGTTCGGTGAATTGCACCACCACCGCGATAATAAAAATAAATGACAGGGTGCGCAGATAGGTCAGGTCAAGCGGCAGCAGAATAAAATCATTAATCAGCCAGGAAAAGACCGAGGCCAGCGTCATGACGAAGGTGGTGGCCATGCCCATACCCATTGCCGTTTCCAGTTTTTTGGACACACCCATAAAGGGGCAAAGCCCAAGAAATTTAACCAGAACGAAATTATTCACCAGCATGGTGCCGATAAACAGTAACAGGTAACCATTCATAGCCGTACCTATTTGAAAAGAAGCGACGTATTATCCGGCATCAGGTCCGTTTCAACAACATAGTAATAATAGGGTTATTCTAAGGGCGCGGGAACCGGCGGCGGAAGCGCCGTCAGGACTGGATAAAGGTGTTTTTGACCCGGCGCGAGCGTTTGATATAAGGCACCATGGTCGCCGCGGCCAGCAGGGGCCAGAACAGGATGCGCAGGGCCAGTTCATCGGTGACCGGCGAAAAGGCGAAGGCCTTGAGCGCCAGCAGCACGCCCGCCATCAGCCAGAGAATGAATACCTTGGGAAACCGGGCCGAACGGCGCAGCAGCAGACGCAGCGTCCAGAAGGTAAAGCCCCACATCACAAGCGTGGTGGCCATCGACGCATACCATTGCAGGGTAAAGATCGCGGCGATGGTGGCGCTGTCCGCCGACGGACGCTGCAGCAGGGCCAGCAGGAAAATCACCGTCATCAGACTGGCGCTGAGCAGGGCCATGATCAGGTAGGCCACCGGCAGCCATAACCAGCCGCCGATGCGCGGCGGGGTGCTTGCCGTGCTCAAACGACATACCGCCAGACAGACTTCGGCACCTGGCCCAAATCAAACAAGCGTCCGCCGGAGACCAGCTCGGCCCGGCGATGATCCGCCGCGCGGTACATATTGATGATCTCCGCGTCGTCGACCAGGGAATAATTAAGATGATCGAACAGTTTTTCCAGGCTTTCCGGCGTGCTGACACGGCGGAATGTTAACAAATAGTCGTAGGCAGTCATGGTTGGGCATTCAGGGAAGGGAATAATAGCAAGGTAGTATATTCACTGCGGTCGGGGTGTCTAGATATTACTGGGTTAAACATGAAAAAACGCG
>NZ_DASWOM010000048.1:0-23351 GCF_036398755.1 Acerihabitans sp.
CTTATATCTGGGCGGGGAAAAGCTGGCTTTATCTGGCGGTGGTAATGGACTTATACGCGCGAAAAGTGGTGGGTTGGGCTTTTTCGGCTAATCCTAACAGCCAGTTAACGAAACAGGCTTTAGAAATAGCTTATTTTTCAAGGGGAAATCCGCAGGATGTGATGTTCCATTCGGATCAAGGTTCACATTACAGTAGCGAGTTATACAGCAAATTATTGGCACATTATGGGCTAAAACGCAGCATGAGCAGACGAGGTAACTGCTGGGATAATGCACCAATGGAACGTTTTTTTCGCAGTTTGAAGACGGAATGGATCCCAGCGTTGGGTTATCACAGTGCTGAAGAAAGTAAGGCAGATGTTCTGCGCTACATAACTCATTATTATAATCGGGTCAGACCCCACAGTACAAACGGCTATCAAACCCCCCACGCAAAAGAAATGCGTTGGGAAAAAACTTCAGAATGTGTTCAGAAAAACTAGACCACAACACGGGAATAAGGGCACCCCTATGGAGATTTCTCAGTAGGGGGTGTCGACAATCCCCGCTGGGGGAAACCACACGACCCAAGCCCCATCAGGGTAAAGCGTTTGATGGGCCTCACGGTTTAGCCGATGACTTTCCAGTAAGATAAGGACATGTATTATTCAGTGAACAGAGAATGATTATGGAAACTCAACTTTTACATGAGTTTGTTTTATTATCGAAAACACTGAATTTTAGTAAAGCCGCGCAGAAAATGAATATTACTCAGCCGGTACTAAGCCGGCATATGAAATATCTTGAGGAGTATTTTGAAGTCAGTTTTTTTAAACGCGACACCCATAAGGTTGAACTGACTACCGCCGGGAAATTATTTTCCGAGGAAGCGGGTAAAATATTATTCCAATATGAAACCTCGATATCCGCGATTCACTCATTCACCGGGAAAAGCCGGCGCCGCATTTCCATTACTTTTCTGGGCGAAGCTATCCAGAAATTTTTAATTAATTTCCTGACGCAGTTCCGCGCCCAGCATAGCGATATCGCCATAGAATGCCGCGACAGCGAGTTGGATGAAGCCTTCTCTTTACTGGATAATCACATCAGCGACATGGGCTTTCTGATCAGACCTAATTTTATGGTCAATGAATCGAGATTTTGCACGCTGCCTTTTCAAACCGACCCGCTGTGCGCGGTGGTCAATAAATGCCACCCCCTGGCCGGTCGCGGCAGTGTTTCCCTGCGCGAGGTCAGCGAATGGCCGATAATGCGGGTGGATCCCAGAGAGTTTTCCCTGTCCGATGAATACAGCACCCGCTTCTTAACCATTCATAACATTGATTTCACCCTGGATAAAGAATATCCCAATCTGAAAACCTGCTGTTTTAACCTGGAATTTACCGACCGTGCGGTGCTCCTGATGCCCAGGCACCGGGGATACCTGGTCGGCCCGAACTGCGTCATGCTGGACATTGCCGAAGAGAACTGCTGGTTCAATCTGGAACTGGTATGGGATAATAAAAATACCAATCCCTCGGTGGCCATATTTCTGAAGGAGTTTAAAGATTTTTTAAAATGATTAATTCATGGGTTGCATTCTGATCTTCCCTAATTCATATAAATCAAATCTTCCTTTACCGCCTAATTCTCATTTAAAGTTAATCATACAGTTAAAAAACCCATCTGTGGTTATATTTACCGTTAAATTATACGCCATATTTAAGCTTATTTTTTTAACGCTGGTGTCCCGCTGCGTTAATAAAAATTAGAAGGACAGGTTTTTTTATCTTACTCTAACTTGTTTTTATGACGAAAGTCACCTGTTTTTTTCTAAAAAACCATTGTGTTTGGCCGCGTTGCCAAAACGGTTATGTCGCAAATGCATAGCCGAAAATATAAAAAGAATTTCCCCGGCTTGGAGGGCAATGGTACGTTTTTATTGCGCAGAAAGCACCAGACCAACAATGTGAATCACATGACTTAAATCTGTGTCGCTTCCAATAAATTCTAATAAGGCTACAAAGGAGTAAACCATGGCGATTAAAGCCAATTACGAGTCTGATCATGGAAAACGTAAAGAAATGTCCCATAAGGAATTGGGAACCATTCCCCATATGCGTTTCGAAGAATATTCAGAAAAACTGAAACATTGCTTCACCATGAAACGGGAAAACGGAATTCTCGAAGCCCGGCTGCATACCAACGGCGACAGCTTGCAGTGGGGTGCTCCCGCGCACCAGGCTCTTCACTACTTTTTCGACTGGGCCGGCAGGGATCCGGACAACGAGATCATCATCCTCGGCGGGACGGGAAAGGACTTTATGAAGGGTATCGGCCGGCTTGACGAAAAGGGCAACTGGGGCCCGGCAACCGAATTCAATTCGGCGCCGGAAGAAGCCTGGAAGATGTATGAGTATCAATATTATGACGGTACCAACGACATCGAAGGCCAGGTATTCGATGTGGAAGTGCCCACCATCGGCGTATGGAATGGCGCCGCTTTCCACACGGACCTGGTGCTTTTCAGCGATCTTACCCTTTGTACCGAAGATGCGTGGACCACGGATATGCACTTCCGGGTCAACATGGTCCCCGGCGACGGCATCGGCATTGCCTGGCGGGAACTGATGGGCCGCAAGAGATATGCCTATGCGGAACTGACCGGCGAGATTATCACGGCCCGCAAGGCCCTTGCCCTTGGTATGGTCAACGAAATCTGCCCCGATACGGAGTCCTGCTATGCACGGGCCCAGGAGATTGCCGAGCTCATCATGCGCTCCGGCAGCCGTGTCACCCGCCGCATCACCACCCAGCAGCTCAGGAAAGCCTGGAAGGAAGATATTGCCAACGAGCTTCGCAACGCCTTCTCCACCGAAATGTTCGTGACCGCTACCGAACACAGTCCCCACGAAGTCAATTACTGGCACTGGGCGCACGAAGAGGCCGAACTGGTCAAGGCGGCCGAGAAGAAAGGCAAGGTCATCCGTCCGCGTGTCAACGGCGGCCAGGAAGAAGACGAGATCAAGTAATAGGCCTGTCTCCACAGGCCCGGTAACGGATTACCCGTCATCGCCCGGATCGGGGTGTTACGCCCTGAATGCCGGTGTACCCGGGTAACCTTTTACTGGCACAGAATTCATACAGCATGTAAGCGGGGCAGATCCATGAATACAGGGAACGACGTCATTATTTCCGCCGCATTGACCGGCGCGGTGACACCGAAAGACATCAATGAAAATATCCCGCTGACACCGGAAGACATTGCCGCGGACGCTTATCGCTGCTGGCAGCGGGGCGCCGCCGTCGTCCATCTCCATATGCGCGACGATGGCGGCCTGGGCACGATGGACAGCGGAAAATTTGCCGAAACCATCCGATTGCTGCGTGGCTACCACGACTGCGATGTGATTATCAACTGCACGACGTCCGGCGACCATCGGGCCAGCGATAAGCAGCGGCAGGCGCATGTGGCCAACCTGAACGGGATAGAGATGGCGTCCTGGGACGCGGGTTCCTTTAACTGGATGCCCGGCGGCGTGTTTATCAATTCCCCGCAGTTTTTAGGCTCGCTGGGCGAGGTGTTGACCGCCCGGGGCATCAAACCCGAAGTGGAAATTTTCGATGCCGGCATGCTGGGCATCGCCGAGTATTTTGTCGAGCAGGGCAAGCTGCCCAGGCCGCTGCACTATCAATTCTGCCTCGGCGTGCCGGGGGGAATGCCCGCCACGGTGGAAAACCTGCTTTACCTGGCCGCGCATATTCCCGCCGACGCCACCTGGTCGGCGTTCGGTGTCGGCAAAGCCCATATGCCCATACTGTACGCCACCCTAGCATTGGGCGGACATGTGCGTGTGGGTCTGGAAGACAACGTCTATTTCAGCAAGGGCGTAAAGGCGTCCAACACGCAGTTGGTGGAACGCGCCGCACAGGCAATCCGGTTGTTCGGCAAGCAGGCGGCCACGCCTGACACGGCAAGAAAATTGTTGGGGATCAAGCCGCTATAGGCATCGCTCTCCGTTGTCCCTCCTTGTGGACTTCGCGGGCATACAAGAGAAGGTTGTTATGAGAGACGCAGTCATAGTATCGGCGGTTCGTACCCCGGTGGGCAAATGTCGCGGCGTGTTGGCGCCGGTACCGGCGCATATCCTGGGCGCCCTTGCCGTCAAAGAAGCGGTGAACCGGGCGAACATCGAGCCTGATAGCATTGATGATGTGATTTTTGCCAACCTGATGAATAACGAAATCAATAATATGGGCCGAATGGTGGCGCTGGAAGCCGGCCTGCCGTTTTCCGTGCCGGGGATAACCCTGGACCGCCAGTGCGCCGCGTCGCTGAATGCGCTGGCCTATGGCGCCATCCAGATCATGGCCGGTTTTGCCGATGTGATTGTCGCCGGCGGGGCGGAAAGCGATTCCCGCCGCACCTGGTCGCTGGAAAAAACCGACAGCGCCTATTCGGTACAGCCGCCGCGGTTTGTGGATATCCATACCTCGCCGGATAGCCTGGGCAACCCGCCCATGGGCATCACCGCCGAAAACGTGGCCGCCAAGTATGGCTTGACCCGCCGCCAGCTTGACGAGTTCGCGCTGCGCAGCCACCGGTTGGCCAGCGCCGCCTGGCAGGCGGGCCGGTTTGACCAACAGATGGTGCCGGTGCCCGTAACCGATAAAAAAGGCCGGCAAACCCCGGTATCCCGTGATGAGCCGCTGCGCCCCGATTGCTCGCTGGAAGCCCTGGCTTCCCTGCGGCCTAGTTTCAAAGAGGACGGCGTGGTGACCGCCGGCAACAGCTCGCCCATGAGCGACGGCGCGGGGGCCATGGTGCTGATGGAACGCTCGCTGGCGGAGAAAAACGGTTGCGAGATCCTGGGGGTCTTTCGCGGCTATGCGGCGGCGGGAGTGGATCCCAGCCTGATGGGGCTTGGCCCGGTACCCGCCACCGCCAAGCTGTTGAAGCAGGCGAGTCTGGCGGTGGGCGATATCGATTTATGGGAATTGAACGAGGCTTTCGCCGCCCAATCCCTGGCCTGCATCCGGGAAATCGGTATGGATCCCGCGCGGGTCAATCCCAATGGCGGCGCCATCGCCCTGGGGCATCCACTGGCGGGCACCGGGGCGATCCTTACCGCGAAAACCCTGTATGAAATGAAACGACGCAACCTGAACAACGCCGTTATCACGTTCTGCGTCGGTGGCGGCCAGGGCGTGGCGGTATTGCTGACGAGGAATTAATCATGCCGGGAAAATATGCTTCAGCCGATGAAATCACCCGCCTTTTTAAAGACGGCCAGACGCTGATTTGCGGTGGTTTCGCCAATTGCGGTGTCCCCAATCACCTGATCCAGTGCGTGATTGATAGCGGCGCCAGGCACTTCACGCTGATTTCCAATGATTCCGGCGACGCCGATCTCACCATCGGCCGCCTGTTTCATCACGGTCTGGTGGATAAGCTTATCGCCTCCCATATCGGTCGCAATACCGAAACCGTGGCGCTGGTGGAGGCCGGCAAAATCCAATTGGAGCTGGTGCCCCAGGGCAGCCTGGCGGAGCGAATCCGCTGCGGCGGCTCGGGATTGGGGGGCGTGCTCACCAAAACCGGTCTGGGTACCCTGGTGGAGGAAGGTAAACACCGGGTGGTGGTGAACGGTGAACTGTTTTTGCTGGAAACCGCGCTGCGGGCGGATATCGCCCTGGTGCGCGCCCGTACCGCCGATCCGCTGGGCAACCTGACCTATCGCGGCACCATGCGCAACTTCAATCCCCTGGTGGCCAAGGCGGCGCGGGTAACCCTGGTGGACGCGGACATGCTGGTGGATCTGGATGAATACGGCGTGGATCGCATTGTTACCCCCGGCGTCTATGTGGACAAGATCCTGACAACCCAAGGAGAAAATAAATGAACGCCCGTCTCAGGATAGCAAAACGCGCCGCCGGGTATTTTTCCGCCGGCGATGTGGTCAATCTGGGAATCGGCATTCCCAGCCTGTGCGGCGACTATGCGGCGCCCGGCGTGATGTTCCATACCGAAAACGGTCTGGTGGGCATGGGCCCGCTGACGTCGGGACTGCTGGCGGTGGAAGGATTCTGCAATGCCACCGGTATGCGTTTTGCGCCGGTGCCCGGCGCCAGTTCATTCGACAGCGCGGAATCTTTCGGGCTGGTCCGTTCCGGCAAACTGGCGGCGTCGGTGCTGGGCGCCCTGCAGGTGGCGCAAAACGGCGATCTGGCTAATTGGGCGCAGCCCGGCCGGGTATTCGGCATGGGCGGGGCGATGGATCTGGTGAACGGCGCCCGTCAGGTCATCATCACCATGGAACTCTGCGCCAAAGACGGCGCGCGGAAAATCGTCAACGCCTGCAGTTATCCCCTGACCGGTAAACGCTGTGTCAATCATATCGTCACGGAACAGTGCGTGATTGATGTTACCGAGGACGGACTGGTGCTGGTGGAACTGTTGGCGGGATTGACGCCGGAGGACATTCAGCGCCAGGTGGAGCCCCGGCTGATTGTGGCCGATTCTATAAAAATCATGGAAGTATAACCGCCGCGGGACCGGTGATGAAAGATGCTTCAGGCAAATCCACGCTGGATTACAACGCGGGCGGCAACGTCGACGCTGTGCCGGAAGAGGGGCAAACGCGCGGACCATCCCGATAAACCCACTACGCATCCCCGGGCGGGGCCCGACTGCGTACAACGAGCTTACCATTATGACTGGGCAAGAAAAAAACCTGGCGCTGCCACAGAAGACTATCGATCTCGCCATCCGGGGCGACGATCATCTTTCCGCCACCAAAAGTAGTTTTGGCCCCCATGGATGGACCATTATTTTTTTCCAGGCTCTGATGTTCTGGCTTGCCGCCGGCGCCGTGACCCACGGTCTGAATGTGATTCTGCCCGCCCTGTCCAAAACCTTTAACCTGGATTACAACGCGCTGCTGGCGCTGGCGACCCCCGCCTCCTGGGCTTCAATCCTGGCCGGTCCCCTTTGCGCCAGATTGTGTGAAAAAAAGGGACCCAAATTCAATATTGTTTTTTGCCTTATCGCCTGCGGATTGTGTTTCGGCCTGCTGGGTCACTGGGGGACGCTGACCGGGTTCACCGTACTGTTTGCCGGGGTCTGTTTTTTCGGCACCGGCTTCGCGTATATGGGTGGAACCGCCCTTATCGCCAATTGGTTTATCCGTAAACAGGGTCTGGCCCTGGGCTGGTGTACCATGGGACAGACCTTTTCCAGCGCCTTTTTCGTGCCGGTGCTGGCCAGTTTCTTCTCCTGGTTTGGCGTTCATAACGGATTTTGGGGCGTGTCGCTGTTGATGTTCGTCACCGCGCTGCTGGTGGCGCTATTCGCCGCCAACAAACCGGAGGACATCGGCTGCGCGCCGGACAATGCGCCCATCACCGCCGAGGAGCTGGCCGAACGGGTTCGCGAGCATAAAGACTATATTTGCCCGGTCACCACCGGTCAATTGCTACGCATGAAGGACGTCTGGTTCATGGGCATCGCCACCGGCGGTATCTATATCATGCTGGTGGGGGTGGTGAGCCAGATCGTGCCCCGATTGATGGGCATGGGATATGAACTGAGCACCGCCATCTTTTATATGACCCTCTCGGCGCTGTTCGGCACCTTTGGCGCCTATGGCTGGGGTTGGCTAAACCAAAAGGTGGGGATTAAGGCGGCCATCATGATTTACACCCTGTGGTGGATGGTGTCGGTGATTATCAACATCTTCCAGTTCAACGCGCTGACCCTGTGGATTTCCCTGCTGATGATCGGTTTTAGCCTGGCGGGCGCCACCAATTTAAGCACCGCGCTGATAGCCACTAAATTTCCACGCAGAACCTATATCCGGGCCATCGGCGTTATCGCGCCGATCCAGTCCATTGTGCGATGTTTCGCCTTTTCCATTCTGGCGGTGGGATTGACCTATCTGGGGGGATATGCCGGGGCTTATCTCCTGCTGGTGGCGGTAGGCGCCGTGACGTTGATGTTGATTTGGCAAACCGATGTGACGCCCATGGAAACCCTGCCGGCAACGTCCGGCGAACAACCCGGCATTCGTTAACAAAGGAAAGTGAATCAAGCAAGGGTCTTTCCAGACCAGGACATCCGGCAACTTATCAACAAAGAATTAACGCTGACAGCATCATTTATCAGACGGATTTCCCTGGAGAAATAAAATGGCATTCATCAAGAGGTCAATATGACGGGAATTGTAATTGCCAGTGCCGTGCGTACCGCTATCGGCAGCTTTGGCGGCGGTCTGGCTTCGTTGGCGGCCCCCCGGCTGGGCGCGCTGGTGGCGCGGGAAAGTATCCGGCGCGCCGGTATCCAGCCCGATATGATCGACGAGGTTTTCCTGGGCAATGTCCTGCAGGCGGGATTGGGCCAAAACCCGGCCCGTCAGGCGATGTTGCATGCCGGCATTAATGAAAAGACCCCGGCGACCACCCTGAATGTTGTCTGCGGATCCGGCCTGAAAAGCGTAATCCTGGCGTCTCAGGTTATCGCCGCGGGCGATGCGCAGATTGTCGTGGCGGGGGGGATGGAAAATATGTCGGCGGCGCCCTATCTGCTGGATAAAGCCCGCTGGGGCTACCGAATGGGGGAAGGCGCCCTTACCGATAGCATGGTACATGACGGGCTGTATTGCGTCATGAATCAGTACCATATGGGCATTACCGCCGAAAATGTCGCCGCCCGTTATCACATCAGCCGGCTGGAGCAGGATCATATCGCCTTGCGCTCGCAGCAGCGGGCGGCGGCGGCCATTGCCAACGGCGCGTTTCGCAATGAAATCCTGCCGGTGATCCTGCATGGCAAAAAAGGCGATATTATTTTCGATACGGATGAGCATCCCCGAGGGGATGTCAGCGCCGAGAGCCTGGCCGGGCTGCGTCCGGCCTTTACGCCTGAGGGCAGCGTCACGGCGGGTAATGCCTCCGGCATCAATGACGGCGCGGCCGCGCTGGTGGTCATGAGCGAAGCCCGGGCCCGCGCGTTGGATATCCGGCCGTTGGCGCGGATCCGTGGTTATGCCACCTGCGGCGTCGATCCGGCTTTTATGGGCATCGGGCCGGTGCCGGCGGTACGCGCGGCACTGAAGAAGGCCGGCCTGGGCATCGGTGACATTGACCTGATCGAGGCCAATGAAGCCTTTGCCGCGCAGTTCGCCGCGGTGGGCCATGAGCTGGGACTGGATGAGGACAAGACCAACGTCAATGGCGGCGCCATTGCCCTGGGGCATCCCATCGGCGCCTCCGGCGCCAGGATCCTGGTAACGCTGTTATATGCCCTGGCGGCCCGGGACGAAACCTTCGGCCTGGCGACCCTGTGTGTCGGCGGGGGATTGGGGGTGGCGATCGTGGTGGAACGCTTTTGATAGCCGGCAGTTTAAGGCAGAGAGGCAGATCGTTGATTCATAAATGCATTGAAAATACAAAAATGCATGATGACCCTTTTTACGGGGTAGCCTGACAGTCCGATCTTGACGATATTTTTTATCGCCGGGATCGAAACCCGACATAATAAGCGCGGTGAAGTTGGAAATGACGTGTAATAAAGCTAATTGCAATCATTTTACCTTATATACCCGATAAAATCGGGCGCGGATTAATATTGGCACCAACTTTGCTCAATATCGTAGGTAAATAAAACTTATATAAGCGGATCGATATTCTATGAAAAACGATTATGTGAAAAAGAAATTACCGGCTTTCGTCGCGCTCATTCTGGGCTGCTCCGTGGGTTTTTCGGCCAATGCGGCCGTTACCGCCGGCGACTATACGGCGTCGGCCAAAGGCCTGGAAAGCGATGTCAAGGTTACCGTTTCCATTGATCAAACGGGAACGATTAAAAATGTCGTCGCCGATGCGTCCGGAGAAACCCCTGAATTGGGGGGCGTGGCGGCGCCTCAGGTGGCGAAATCCATTGTTGATACGCAAAGTCTGGATGTGGACGGCATGACCGGCGCCACTGAAACCAGCGATGCCGTCAAGACAGCCGCGAAGGAAGCCTTGCTCAAAGCGGGGGCGGACATCGGTAAATATACCGGCGGGTCGGTTAAAACCGCCGCCGCCCCGGTTGCCGATGAAGAAAAAACGGTGGATGTGGTGGTGATGGGGGGCGGTACTTCCGGCACTGTCGCCGCGCTTGCCGCGGAAGAAAAGGGCGCCAAGGTCCTGGTCGTTGAAAAATCGGCGGTGGTGGGCGGCAGCGGTAATATGGCCAGCGGCTTTTTCGCCGTGGGGTCATCGCTGCAAAAATCGCTGGGCATGAAATATACCCCGCAAGACCTGACGCACAGGCTGCTGGAGTATAACCATTATTTATCCGACGGTCCGCTGACCAAAGCCATTGTGTATAAATCGGGTTCAACGGCTGATTGGATGGCAAAGCACGGGGTAAAGTTTGAAATCAAGGCCGCCGCCAAAAATACCAATCAGCTGCAGCAGGCACATATGGATGATCCCATTAAGGCCGATATTTACCATCATTATCTGGATACCAACGCCGCCTATAAGAGCCTTTATGCCAGTTTCCAGCAAGCGGGTGGAGAATTGATCAAGAATACCGCCGTTAAGTCGTTGATTCAGGAAAAAGATGGCAGGGTCACCGGTTTGATCGCGCAAAAAGCGGACGGTGGAAAATTAATCGTTCATGCCAAAGCGGTCATCATTGCCAGCGGCGGGTTCGGTGGTAATGAAAAACTGGTCCGGGAAGTAATGAATACGCCTAATATCCATATACTGGCCTGGCCGAATCAGGGTGAGGGGCTCAGAATGGCCTGGGACGCCGGCGGGGCGGAATGGAGTTTTCATTCCGCGTTGATTCATGCCTGTAAATTAGTGGGTATTAGTTCGTCATCCACGGCCGATAAAGGGAATGCCGAAAACGATAATCCACTTATCTGGTTATTAAAATCGCCCTTATTATGGGTGGATGCCAACGGTGAACGGTTTGGCGATGAAGGCTTGGTCTATGATTCGGCTTACTGGGCTAATGTGTCGTATTCGGCCGGCGGTAAATATTACATCATTCTCGATAGCCAGACGTTAAATGCTTACACCAACAAATCATTCCCGTTTCCTTTATCAGGCGCCGGCCCGGCCAATCCCCCCAAGGGCGGCGATTTCGTGGCGCTGGCGGATGCCGCTGTTGACGGGGGCAAAAGCAAAAATATCTTTAAAGGGCAAACTCTGGAAGCGTTGGCTAAAAACATGGGCGTGGAAGCCGGTCAATTGGAGAAAACCGTTGCCCGCTATAACGATCTGGTAAAAGCCAAATCAGACCCGGACTTTGGCAAAAAGCCCGGCTATTTGGTTTATCCCGTGAGCTCCGGTCCATATTATGCGTTTGAAACCCAAGTGGTCAGCTTAAGCAGTATCGGCGGGATACGGGTGAATGCCAAATTACAGGTCACCGATATCAATGCCAAACCCGTCCCCGGGTTATACGCGATAGGGAATGTTGCCGCCGGTTTTTATAGCGGACCGTCTTATCCGCCTTATGAAGGTTTAGCCAATGGCTTTGCGTTGAATTCAGGCCGTATCGCCGGCGAAAGCGCGGCGGAAACCATCGCGGCCTCTCATTAACAGCAAGCAGGGCGGGATCGGATCAGCAGCGCCTTAAGCGGGTCGCTATAAAGCCCTATTGGCTGCTGCAATACAGGAACATTACCCCTTGCCGGAGTATTCCGGCAAGTGATGAAGCATTGCTCTCGCATGATATTTAATTAAGGGGTCGGTATGGGCGTGTCGCGTCGCGGATTTATTATAGGAATAGGTGGCGCTGTATTGGCGGCCAATCCAATGAAGCATATTCTGGCGGACGTCATTACCCCGCAAACCCTGGTCATCGGTAATATCCGCTATGGCATGATCCATGATGAAACCCGTTGCATCGGCTGCCGCGCCTGTATTTTAGCCTGCCATAAAGTGAATCAGGTTCCGGCGGAGGTCACGCGGCTGGATATCCTGGATAACGGCACGTACCGGGAACTGAATAAAAACTCGCGGCAATTTGTGCGCAAATCATGCCAGCATTGCGATAACCCGCCGTGCGTGGAGGTCTGTCCTACCGGCGCGTCTTATAAAGACTTCAAAACGGGCATTGTGGATGTCCATCACGATCGTTGTGTCGGGTGCCGGTACTGTATTGCCGCCTGTCCCTATCATGTTCGTTTCATCCATCCGCTATCGAAAACGGCGGATAAGTGTAATTTCTGCCGGGATACCAATCTCGCCGCCGGTAAGCCGCCGGCCTGCGTGGCGATTTGCCCGGTGAAGGCGTTGACCTTCGGTAATCTGGACGATCCGGACAGTGATATCGCCAAGCTCGTCGCCGGCAAAACCGTATACCGGAACAAACTGTATTTAGGCACTTCCCCCAAGCTCTACCATATAGCGGGTAAATTTGGAGAAATACGAGAATGAACGCTGCGTTTCATTTCGATACCCTGGTCTGGGATTGGCCCATTGCGATTTACCTGTTATTGATAGGTATTTCATCAGGCATGGTAATAATAGCCGTTTTGCTTAAAAGGCACATCCTGGTGATCAATGCGGTCAACGACGGCATCATCAAGGCGACAACCATTATCGCGCCGTTAGCGGTCATCCTCGGGCTGGTGATTCTTATTTTTCATTTGGCGCGCTCATGGACATTTTGGTATTTGATGGTGTTCTACAACCCACATTCGGTAATGTCACTGGGGGTCATGCTATTCCAGATTTACATGCTGGTGCTGATATTCTGGATAATCGCCATTTATCAGGAAAAGATTACCGATATCCTACATCCGGCCTGGGTAAGCCGGCTGGTGCGCCTTATCGCCAGATGGGAACGCGGGCTTGACCTCATTATGGTTTTTTTGGCGGTCCTGTTAAGCGTTTATACCGGCTTTCTGCTGCTGGCCTTAAAATCCTATCCGTTGTTGAACAATCCGGTACTGCCGTTGCTTTTCCTGGCCTCCGGCCTGACGTCAGCCGTTGCCATGGCGATATTTTGCGCACTGGTCTTCTATAAACAATCGGTTCATTCACCGTCACTGGCCTTTATTCATCGTCTGGAACTGCCGCTCATCATGATAGAGCTGGTCCTGCTGGCGGTTTTTTTTATCGGTCTGATTTTTGGCGGCGGGCAAAGGGAAGTCGCGGCGTTAACCGCGTTAAGGGGATTTTGGGGCGCTGTTTTTTGGCTGGGAATCGTGGGGTTGGGTATTTTATTACCCATTGCCTTGGCGTTGTTATGCAGCGAACGTATCAAATTCAATAAAGCTTACCTGGTGACCATGTCCGGTATCGGGCTGTGCAGCGTGTTCATGCTTCGCATGTTTATATTGTATGCGGGACAAATGGTGATGGCATAAATGAACAACTCAACCTGGCTTCAGAGCATGGCATCATTAACTTTTTTCATGCAATCATTGGATACCACCATGTTATATCTGGCCATCCCTTCCATGGCGGAGGCATTGCATCAGTCCTCCCTCAGCATGGGGATGATGGTTGTTTCTTATATGCTGACGGTGATGGTATTCACGCCGGTATGCGGATGGCTGGCGGATACCTATGGCTATCGGCGAATCTATCTATTATCGTTGGGCTTATTTACCCTTGGGTCTGGTTTGTGCGCCTCGGCGGATACGCTAACGGGTATTATTCTGGCGCGTTTTTTACAGGGTATCGGAGGGGCATTAATGCTGCCGGTGGTGCGGGTCGCCATTTTAAAAACAACCTTGCCGGCGCAAAAATTTTCCGCCTTGAACAAAATCACCTTATTGGGATTAGGGGGCACGCTGCTGGGACCACCGTTGAGCGGGTTCCTGATAACCACCTTCTCCTGGCGAATGATTTTTCTGGTCAATATTCCCTTATGCCTGATTTGTTTTGCCCTGGCAAAAAAATACATGCCGGAACAGATAAGATCAAACGTGCGGGCAAACTTCGATACGATAGGATTCATGCTGGTGGTGCCGGCATTATTATTTATCTTGCTGTGTTTGTTGGGTATTGGTAAACAATATTTTACCAGCATGTGGGTGACGGCATTTTTTCTGATAGCCATGGTGTTGTTATATAGCTATAAAAATCATCAGGATAAAATCGTTGAACCGTTATTTTCGCTTTCGTTGTTTCGGCACAGAACGTTTGCCGTGGGCATCGCCAGTAATATTTTCGTGCGGATTTTTTTAGCGTCGGTACCCTTGGTCCTGTCGCTGATGCTGCAACTGGAGTTTAAGTATTCGCCGGCGGGGGTGAGTATCATTATGCTGTCGCTGGCGGCGGGATCGTTAAGCGCCAGGTTGTTGCTGCGACCGGCATTGGAATGGTTCGGGTACCGGTGTTTATTGCTGATGGCGACCATGGCGAGCGCTGCGTTGATTTACTCTTTGACCTTTTCAGCGTTGAACGGCTCGCTGGATATTATTGTTGTATTGATATTTATATTAGGGGTTTTTACCTCTGTTCTCTATGCCACCATGAATACCTTGACATTTAGTGAGCTAACGGATGACACCTATAATGCCGGCAACAGCTTGCTTGTACTGAGTCAGCTCATTTCAATCATAATAAGCGTTACGCTAACCTTCGCGTTGCTTCGTTATGTTAACTATGCAGATAATGCAAGGGGGTGGGAAAATTACCATGTGTCGTTTTTATTGATGAGTTTGGGACTGTTTTTATGTTGCTTTATTTTTTTACGCCTGGATAAAAACGATGGCGATGTTCTTATCCAAAGAGCGCAGAAATAAAAAATACAGAAATTAAAAATAATCGTGCATGCCTGTAATTTTTGGCAGGCATGTTGACCCCATTATTTTAACAAAATGTACCTTATGAATGATAACCAGAATCGGAAAACAACGCGCTGATAACTCCGCCGGAATAGGGCATGTCATCGCCGTTGGGCCGTCATTGTATAAATTAATGACCGGCCGTTTCCGTCCTATTACCTCAATGGGATAGAACAATGAAAATAACACCTCATAATATATGGACCCGTATGCTATGTTCCGGCGCGATCGTCTGCGGCACGGCGCTGACGAGTAGCGCGGCGCTTGCCGCCGCCGACGCGGAATCCTCCAACCGCCCGCTGTCCGACGCGGGGGCATGGCTGTCGGAGCACGGCATCACCCCGCATATCATGGCGTCTCAGCTTTGGTTGGGCAACCCCAGCGCGGGTACCTCCACCGACCAGCAGCAGACATATACGATGTTTTTCGCCGGCGCGGATTTCGATCTGGATCACATGGGGCTGATTCCCGGCGGCACCGTCCACTTCATGCAACTGTGGGTGCCTTTCAGCCATAATACCGGCTACGGTAATAACGCCGGGGGCCTGTTGGCCGGCGATCCGCCGCCCTATATCCCCAAGGTAGCGCATTTGCTGCGTTTTGGTTATGAACAGAAACTGTTCAACGACCAGTTGTCCCTCGAAGTCGGCAAAAGCAACCCCGGCCAGTTTGTCGGTTTCACCAACTGTAATGTGCAGTCGTCCTGCGTGAATACCGTACTGAATAAAACCGCGGGGTTCGCACCCGCGCCTTATGCCGGCTGGGGCGCGCGCGCCAGCTACCACGTTACGCCAGAGCTGGAGTCCAACATCGGCGTCTGGCGCACCTATCAGGCGTTTCCGTTCACCAACGGCTGGGAACGGTGGGACGACGACTACGATACCGGTAGTACCCTGCTGGTCGCCAATGTCGCGCGGCGTGTCAGTTGGCAGCAGGAGCCCTATCCCTTCAACTGGGAGGCGCTGGCGTTCCACAACAATCTGCAATACAACGACGCTTACTCCACGGTGAACGGCACCTCAAAGGTGTACGATGGCGGCTCCGCGGTGCTGACCCACAACAATGTCTCCGGCTTTTATCTTACGGCAAAAAAAGCCCTATGGCGGCGTGACGGCGGGGCCGATCCGCGCAATCCCGCGCCCAGCGCCGTGAGTCTGCACGGCAGTTGGTCACAAACCTTGCAATCGGATGCCTATACGGGGATAGCCACGTTGGCTGACGCCGGGCTTATCTGGTCGGGACCCTGGCAGAGCCGCCCCGATGACAGTTACGGCCTGACCTTCCGCTGGGGCAGGCTGACGGACGGAGAGCACCGCTACTTGCAGGACATGTACGATTCCCAGGGCGGAACGGGGTGGCGGGTGCCGCGTAACGAGCAGCAGTTGAGCATTGATGCTTCCTTTATGCTGACGCCCGAGGTCAACTTGACGATGACCGGTTCTCGTGTCTGGAACAACACCAATTACCAATATGCCTATACCAATGTCAAACCGGAGGATGGCTACACCTTCTGGATCCAGGTCAACGTGATGATGGAAAAACTGCTCGGTCTGTGACCGCGACGGACCGCGTCAATGGCCGGCCCGGGCCGGCCATTCGCGTTTACGGCCATCATCCCTGATAGCAAATCATCTCCGTATCCTGACTGGACCTTCTGCGTCCCAGGCCCAGTGTTTGCATTTTCCTGACGATGGTGGATTGGGACACGCCCAGGGCGGTGGCAATATGGTAGGTGGTTTTGTATTTTTCCGACGCCAGCGTCAATACTGTCCTTTCTATGTGCGACAGGATATCCGGCAAGGAATGGTTATTGCGTATTTGCCTGCAGCAAAAATTCAGCAATTCGTCGTCAATATCGCCGGGCTGGGAACGTTGTTGGTTCTTGTTTAAGAGTGGGGAGATGATTTCCTCGGTGATGAAGTTTTCATCGCAACAAATATACAAATATTCAATGATATTTTCCAGTTGCCGGATGTTGCCCGGCCAAGAGTAGTCGACTAATATCTTCAATGTTTGCGTGGGAAATCTGATAATTCTGTTATAGATAGCATCAAATTTATGTAGGAAATACTCGGTCAGTAACGGGATGTCGTTTTTCCTGTCCCTTAAGGGGGTTAAATGGATGGGAATCAGGCTGAGCCGGTAAAAAAGATCTTCACGGAATTGCTTGTCAGCCATTTTTTTATCCAGGTCGGAATTGGTGGCGGCAATGACCCGTACATTCAGTTTGACTGGCTTGGTGCCACCCAAACGGACGATTTCTTTTTGCTGCAATACGCGTAATAATTTAGCCTGGGCCTCGAAGGGTAAATCGCCGATTTCGTCCAGGAATATCGTACCGCCGTTTGCCTGCTCAAAAAAGCCGGCTCTTCCTGACGTGGCGCCGGTGAATGCCCCTTTTTCATAGCCGAACAATTCGCTTTCAATAAGGCTGGTCGGGATCGCCGCACAGTTGAGTTTGATAAAGGGTCTATCTGCTCGCGCGCTTAATTTTTGGATATTCTCGGCCACGACTTCTTTACCCGTGCCGGATTCGCCGCGAATTAAAACAGAAGCGTCCGTTTTTGCAACCCTCAGCATAATCCGCTTCAGTTCTTCCATGGGTTTGCTGATACCGATCAAATTGGCAAAGGGTAGGGGAGTAGACAACCTTTTTGTTTCCAACGGCTCATGGTAGGATTCGAATGAATAAATAGGATAGTTAAATTTGGCATGTAATTTCTGAAAAAACGATTGTGCATACAGTATTGAAACCACGTGTTCAATCTCGTTTTCCTCATCGAGCACCGGCATGCCTGATACAAAAGCCATTTTTTCCGGTAACAGATGATGAACAAAAAACGCCATTGCCTCTTTCTTTTGTTTAAGGACCTCCGTGGTAATCGCGTTTTTGAAATATTTCCCTTCTTTAATGATATCGTCAATGGTCCGGCCCAGGATCGCATCAGCGTCTATAATGGGATTTTCCCGCAGGTATGCCTGGTTGATATATTCCGTAACGCCGCTGGAGTTGGTGATGTAAATCGGGCATTCCAGGGTATCGACGATTTTTTTAAAATCAATCCCGGTCTCGTTAGCCGTATGACAAAAATTTCCGCTGGACATGGTGGCCCTCTTGAAAACCGGTGATTGAAAAACATCCTGTCCTGGCGCAAAGGGCCCGGTGCCGCTGGGCTTTACCGGGGATGTCCCTGATGCCGATAAATGATTGTATTAAAAAAATACGATAGTTAATGTTAGATATACTTATAAATAGAATTGATAGCCGGATATGTGAAATAAATCACATATCAATCCGGTCGCGTTGGCGAAGACGCAAACCATCTCATGACCCCCTTTTTGTGATAATTCCCTTGCATCTTAATGATAATACATATCATTATTGTTCGTGTTTCGTTATGGTCTTGATAGGTCAACTTTGCAGGTAGCTGTCTTGGCCGACGAAAACACAGACAAGTCACATTGCGCTAACAATGTTTATCCAAAAAGGAGAAATTTATGTCTTTCCACGGCAGGGGAAGCAATGCCGATCTGCTCGCATTGTCAGGCATCAGAAACAGATTTTCCGTTTCGTTGTTGGTATTGGCAATACCACCAATGTTCAATTTTTCGCCAGTCTACGCGGCGCAAGCCGCAGCCGAGACGTCATCCACACCGACCCCATCGCAGACCATCACCGTAACGGCCAGCGGTGAGGATTCAACCGGGGAACCGCGGGATTACAGCGCAAAAACCACCCGCGCCGGCACGAAAATGCTGATGGCCGCGCGGGATATCCCGCAATCGGTCAGTATCATGACGGAACAGCGCATGCAGGATCAAAGCCTGCAGTCGGTAGGCGACGTTCTGCGCAACACGACCGGCGTGTCGGCCAGTATTTTCGACAGTGAACGTTCCAGCTATTACGCCCGTGGTTTTTATATCAACAACTACAGCTTTGATGAGATTCCCACCTCCGTAAGCGAAGCCTGGAACTTTGGTGACGCGGATGACGATACCGCCATTTATGACCGTATTGAAATCGTGCGCGGCGCAACCGGTTTAATGACCGGTGCCGGGAACCCGGCGGCATCGGTGAATATGGTGCGTAAGCACGCCGACAGCCACGAATTTACCGGCAACTTCAGCGCCAGCTACGGCAGTTGGAATAAACAGCGCTATGTGGCGGATATTTCGGCTCCCCTGAATGACAGCGGCACCGTGCGCGGCCGGGTCGTTGCCGGCTATCAGGATCAGGACGGCTGGCTGGATCGCTACCATAAGAACAAGAAATTCCTTTACGGCGTATTGGATACGGATGTGACCGACAGCACCACCCTGTCGCTGGGCTACAGCTATCAGGAGATCGATACTGATGGGGCGACCTGGGGAGGGTTAACTCCTTGGTTTAGCAACGGCTCGCGAACACACTTCGATCGCAGCATGAATTCCGCGGCAAACTGGACGTCCTTTGATACCGATTCGCGCAAGGTGTTTGCCAACCTCAAACACGATTTTTCCAACGGATGGACTTTCCGCGTTAACGGCACCCATGCGGAATCGACCATGAATGGCAAGCTGCTGTATGTTTCCGGTTTTCCCGACCAGGAGACGGGCGAGGGCCTTTCCGGCTACGGCTCTTATTACACGGGTGAGCGTAAGCAAATCGCGCTGGACAGCTACGCCAGCGGGCCGTTTACACTTTTTGGCCGCCGGCATGAACTGGTAACCGGCGTCAGCTACAGTCGCCAGGACAACAGTTATTATGGCGCGGGCGCCAATATCGGCAGCGCCGATATCGGCAACATTTATCACTGGAGCGGCAATGTCGACGAACCGGAATGGGCGGCGTTATCGCTGACATCCGATGACACCGTGCGGCAGAAGGCGGCCTACGGCGTGGCGCGTTTCTCGTTGGCCGACCCCCTCCGTCTCATCCTCGGCGCGCGTTACACCCAGTGGAGCACCGACGGCAGCAGCGCCAATATGAAAAAAAGCAATATCACGCCTTATGGCGGCCTGGTATATGACATCAACGATGCTTTGTCGGCCTATGCCAGCTATACCTCGATCTTCCAGCCGCAAAGTTACCGCGATCGCAACGGCGGTTTCCTGTCTCCCGTCACCGGTAAAAACTATGAAACCGGCCTCAAGGCCGACTGGTTTGACAGCCGCCTGACGGCGACGGTTGCCGTGTTCCGTATCGAGCAGGATAACGTGGGACAGGTTGACGGAGATCACTACGTCAATGGCACCAGCGAGCGGGCTTACTACGCTGCAAAAGGCGCGGTGAGTAAAGGGGCGGAGTTAGAGGTTAACGGTGCGGTCACCGATAATCTGCAGCTTACCTTTGGCGCTTCGCGCTATGTGGCGCGTGATGCCACCGGCCGTTTCAACAGCTATATGCCGCAGACGCAGTTTAAGCTGTTCACCCGTTACCGGGTGCCAATGATGCCTGAGCTTACCGTTGGCGGTGGGGCAAATTGGCAAAACCGGACCTTCCAGGACGGGACGGGACCACAAGGGCAGACGCGCATTTACCAGGGCAGCTATCCGCTGGTCGATCTGTTTGCCCGTTATCAGGTGACAAAACAGCTTGCGGTGCAGGCCAATATCAAAAACCTGTTTGACCGGACCTATTATACCTGGCTCAGCAACGATGCCGCGGTATATGGCGAACCGCTAAACTATTCGGCCAACGTTTCGTACGCATTTTGACAGGTATCTCCCCCGGCAATATGCCGGGGGGATACGCATCCCACCGTCATGGATACTTTTTGCCGGCATCGGCGCGGGAGGGGGATTTTCAGTCATTTTCATGCGGGTCATGACGCGTGCCGGAGACCTCGATGATAACCGCGCATTTTTCTTTACCGGCGATAAAAAAGAAGGCAAGAATAGCGAGCATATACGCCGCCCATAAAGTGAGCGTCATGGTAAAAACCGACGTTCCACCGATGCCGGAAAGCGGTACGCTGATGCCGCCAAAAGTGAACATGGTGACGCCTAACACC
Organism: Acerihabitans sp.; assembly: GCF_036398755.1. Classification (NCBI taxonomy): domain Bacteria; kingdom Pseudomonadati; phylum Pseudomonadota; class Gammaproteobacteria; order Enterobacterales; family Pectobacteriaceae; genus Acerihabitans; species Acerihabitans sp. Next base: position 20,777 of record NZ_DASWOM010000048.1, read on the forward strand.
GCCGATGCGCTACCGCCCGCATTGTTGTTTTGGGTTTGCATGGCCAGCGAGGACGCAGTAGTGCAAATGGCGCTGTTGCAGGCTATGGCGAAAAACAAGATAACCAGGAAAACCGGCAAAGGCGCACCGATAACACCTGCCAGTAACAATGTACTGCTAATCATGCCCGCGAACGCCAGTGCGCCCTTAAGCAATGTGAACTCACCGTATTTTTTGCTTAATCCTGCGGCCAGCTGTGCGGCGATGATAAGCCCGATGCCATTGATGGCAAAACAGAGACTGAACCCGAGCGGGGACATATTATAGATGCGCTGTAGTACAAAGGGGGACGCGCCGATATAAGCAAACATGCCCGCCAGCATGAGCGCCTGTGTCAGGCAGAACCCGATAAACGCCTTATGCCTGACCACCGAGCCGATAGAGCTTAACATCGCGCCGAAACTGCCAGGGTTGCGCTTTCCCTCAGGCAGGCTTTCGCTGATATTAAGCCTGGCCATGACGAGCAACACCACGCCTATCGCGGTAAGCACCGCAAACAGGCCGCGCCAGTCCATGACCGACAGCAGCGCGCCACCCAGTATCGGGGCGACAATAGGGCCAAGCCCATTGACCATCATCAACATGGCGAAAAACGTGGTGAGCTCATGGCCTGTATAGAGATCGCGTGCAATGGAGCGTGAGAGAACGGCGCCGCCGGCACCGGCTATGCCCTGGAGAAAACGGGCCAGGATAAGTTGGGTTGCCGTCGGCGCGAGCATGCACCATACGGAGGCCATGATAAATAACGCCAGCGAGAGCAATAATGGTTTCATTCTGCCGACCTGATCGCTGACCGGCCCGAACAGCAGTTGACCGATCCCAAGGCCAAAAAGACTGGCGGTCAGCGTCAACTGAGCCGTGGAAGTGGAGACATTAAGCTCCGTCGATAGGTGAGGCAGCGCCGGCAGGTATAGATCGGTACACAAAGGACCGAAAGCGGCAAGTAAACCAAGATTGATTATATAGTTAACCCGAACTGACAATTTCATCCCCTCTCCTGGCGAAAGACATATAGGTAATGGGCCAACGAGCGGCCCTGGCGTATGGCGGACTTAAATACCGCCTCCCAGCGATTGCCAAAGCGTGATGCGGTTTTCATAATCGGTTTGCTTCAGCGAGATTAAATCCTGCTGGGCGGCATACAGCGTCCGTTGCGCCACCAGCATGTTCAGGTAGCTGTCCACGCCGTTGCGGTAGCGTAAATCCGATAAATGGTAGCTTTTCATCGCGGCGGCGACATAGGCATTTTGCGCATCCAGCCGTTCTTGCAGGGTGGCCCGGCTGGCCAGCGCATCGGCCACATCTTTAAACGCGCTTTGAATCGCTTTTTCATAAGCGGCGATATAGCCCTTCTTTTCAGCCTCGGCATAGCGCAATGCCGCGAGATTCTCTCCACCGGCGAAAATGGGCAGGGTCAGGCTCGGGGCGAATGACCACACATGACTCCCGTGACCGAACAGGTTGGACAGGGAACTGCTGCCGACCCCGGCGCTGGCGGTCAGCGTCAGGCTGGGGAAAAAAGCCGCCCGCGCGCTGCCAATATCCGCATTGGCGCTTTTAAGCTGATGCTCGGCTTCCTGGACATCCGGACGACGAAGCAATACCTCGGACGAGACGCCGGACGGCACGATGGCAATGGCGTCCTCCAGCGGCTCCAGGGTGTCGGGCAGCAGCGAGGCGGGCACGGATTCACCCACCAGCAGATTCAACGCGTTGATATCCTGCGCCACCGAGGTGGTATAACCGGCCACGTCGCCCCGGGCTTGCTGATAGATGGTAATGGCCGAGTTAACCGCCGTACCGTCGTCCGCCCCCAGTTCGAGGCGCCGTTCCGTTACTTTCACGGTATCCGCCGCGCTCTGCAGGGTGACTTTCGCCAAGGCCAGGCTGCTTTGATCGGCGGCCAGGGTCATCCAGGCCGTCGTCGTCTCCGCAATCAGGGTAATGCGGGTATTTTTGGCGGTCGCGTCGGAGGCCAGCCAGCTCTCTTTGGCCGCCCGCGATAAGCTGCGGTTTTTACCAAACAGATCGAGCTCAAAGGAACTGACGCTGCCGCTGGCCTCGGCGCTGCCGCTTATCTCGGATACCCCGTTGCTGACGGAACGGCTGCGACTGGAGCTTAACCCGGCATCCAGCGCGGGGTAGAGGGCCGCTTTCTTCTCCCCATACAACGCCCGCGCCGCCTCGATGTCCGCGATGGCCTGGCGTAAATCACGGTTCGATTTTAACGCCCGGCCCACCACCTGCTTCAATCGGTCGTCGTTGACTATCGCCTGCCACTCGGTTAACTCCAACTGCGGCCGGGTGCTCTGCCCATCGGGCCATACGGCCGGCACGGGCGCGGCGGGGCGCACATAATGAGGATCCAGTGATATACATCCTGCCAGTAATAGCATGGACGCAATAAGCATTTTCCTCAGCATGACGATTTACTCCCCACAACAGCCGCTTTGGTAACGACTTTTTTCACTAACACAAAAAATAACGGCACGAAGAAAATAGCCAGGAAGGTGGCGGTCACCGTTCCGCCCACGAT
>NZ_DASWOM010000049.1:0-50691 GCF_036398755.1 Acerihabitans sp.
AAGGAGAGGGTCGGCGGTTCGATCCCGTCATCACCCACCATTTCTGATCTTTTAAGTGGGTCGTTAGCTCAGTTGGTAGAGCAGTTGACTTTTAATCAATTGGTCGCAGGTTCGAATCCTGCACGACCCACCACTTTCAAAAAAAACCTCTTTTCCAATGCCAGACTCCATTCAAAATAATCCCCCAATCATACGGCATACGAACCTGCGCAGGGTCGGATCGCGCGTTGTCCAAAAAAAAATATCAATTTCTAATTAAATAGCTTGCTATTTAATATCGAATTAACTAAATTACCCTCTATCCGCCGTCGCTGCATCCGGCGTACCCGCATAGCGAACAGTACGTCCCAGATGTGCTAAAGTTTGCTGGACGGAAATCTGGTTAATTAAATAGTGCGCTATATATTATCAAACTACTTAATTACCATCATGAGGTAACCGAACCATCGCCCCGGCGATAGTATTTTTAATGATGTAAGGAGAAACGCCATGAACACATTTTCCACCCTGTTTACCGCCTCGTTGTTGACCATGGGCATGAGCAGCGCTTTTGCCGCCCCCCAGGCCCCCGCCGCCGATCGCCAGGTGCAAGAGTTCCTTAACGTGCTCAACGGCTCGGGCGCCAAACCCATGGAACAGCTGTCGCCGCAAAACGCGCGCCAGGCATTGGCCAATGCCCAGGCCAACGCCACGCTGCCGCCGGCCGATGTGAGTGAAAAAACCATTAACGTCGATGGCAAGGATATTTCCCTGACCATTGTTAAACCAAACGGCGCCACCGGTACGCTGCCGGTGTTTATGTTCTTTCACGGCGGCGGCTGGATTCTGGGGGACTTCCCCACCCATGAACGTCTGGTCCGTGATTTAGTGGTGGAATCCGGCGCGGCGGCGGTATTTGTCAATTATACCCCTTCCCCCGAGGCGCATTATCCGGTCGCCATCAACCAGGCGTATGACGCCACCCGCTGGGTCGCGGAACATGGCGATGAAATCGGCGTCGACGGTTCACGCCTGGCCGTGGCCGGTAACAGCGTCGGCGGCAATATGGCGACGGTGGTGTCCTTGATGGCAAAAGAGAAAGGCGCGCCGAAAATCCGTTTTGAAGCCCTGTTGTGGCCGGTGACCAACGCTAATTTTGACACCGTATCCTATAAAACCTATGCCAACGGCCATTTCCTGACCCGTAATATGATGAAATGGTTCTGGGATGCCTATACCAAGGACGTCGGCCAGCGCAAGGATATACACGCTTCGCCGCTGATGGCCACCACGTCCCAGTTGAAAGGGCTGCCACCGACCCTGATCCAGACCGCCGAACTGGACGTGCTGCGCGACGAGGGCGAAGCCTACGGGCGTAAGCTGGATGCCGCCGGCGTCGACGTGACCGTCACCCGCTACAACGGCATGATCCATGACTTTGGCTTGCTGAACCCGTTAAGCCAGGTGCCGGCGGTGCGTTCTCAAATCCTGCAGGCCGCCACCGAGCTGAAAACCCATTTGCAATAACCGGCTGATTGATGACAACCAGGGAGCCTTGGCGCTTCCTGGGCACGCCTTTCGCCACCCCGGAGTTGGCAACCGGGTTTTCAACAGAATGTCCCCCGCATAAAAGCGATATACTCCTCCTCGGGCAATTCCCGCCGGGCATGGATAAACCCCCGGCTATCGTCGCCAATCAGATAACGCAAACGATCCGACCCGTCGGTTGCCGCCTGGTGGATGACCTTGGCCACATCCAGCGCACTGATGGTGCTGGCCGCGCCCATGGCGGCAAAGGCGCGCCGCGTCTTGTCGATAAATGGCGCGTAATCGGTTAATTTCCCCTCGTTGGCCCGGCCCTCGGCCTGGCGCACGCTAAAGCGGGTTTCCGTTACCCCGCCGTGCGGAATAACCAGTTTCACGCCGATATTCACGGCCGCAAGCTCATAGGCCAGCGCCTCGGTAAATCTCTCCAGGGCGAATTTACTGGCGCAGTACAGCGAAATCATCGGCAGGGTAAACACACCGGCGCCGGAGCTGAGATTGATAACCCTACCCTGTCCCCGCCGGCGAAAATGTGGCAATAGCGCCCGCGTTACCGCCATTACCCCGAAGACATTGACCGCGAACTGTTACTGGACTTGCGCCTCGCTGACCGCTTCAAACAGGCCGAACTGGCCGTAGCCGGCGTTATTGACCAGCACGTCGATAGCGCCAAAACGCGAGATGCCCGCCGCGATGGCGGTGGCGATGCTGGCCGCGTCCCCGACGTCCAGCCTGGTTATCAGCACATTATCCCGCCCCGCCAGGACCGCGCTCGGCTGTGGATGGCGCTGGGTTGCCACCACATTGTAGCCTTGATCGGCAAAATAACCGGCGGCGCTCAGCCATCGGGTGGCAACGCTGGAAAGCCAGCTTGGGGTACGTCTGTTTAACCGCACCACCCGCAGCGTTTCCTTGTCCCAGGCGGGCGAGCAATTGCTTGATCGGGTACGTCCCGCGCTCACTGAAATCGATGCGGCCATGGAGGGCGTCAACCAATTTCGCCTCACGCCTTCCAGGCGGCTGAGGCTCAATACCTCCGAGGCGGCGGCCAGGATGATCCTGCAACCCATGGTGCTGGAATATCTGCGGCGCTACCCCGATATGACGGTGGAAATCGTGGCCGACAGCCGGCTGGTGGATATCGTTGCCGACGGATTTGACGCCGGCATCCGGCTGGCGGAAAGCGTGCCGCTTGATATGATCGCCGTGCCGTGCTCTGCGCCGCTGCGTTTCCTGGTGGTGGGCGCGCCCGGGTATTTCGCCTTACATGGCCGTCCGGCGGAACCGGGCGAACTGGCGCGGCATCATTGTATCCGCAGCCTGCTTCCCAGCGGCGCGCCGTTGCACTGGCAATTTGAACGTCAGGGCGTAAAAAGGCTTATCAATGTGACCGGCGCGCTGACGCTGGACAATCCGCCCCTGATGATCGACGCCGCTTTGGCCGGCGCCGGTCTGGCCTGGGTAAATGAATCGGCGGCGCCGGGACGCCGCCATAACGCATGCGGGCAAGGGCGTCAGTGTCCCCCGCCGCCGCCCTGGGCGCTGAACGGCGGCTTCGCCAGGAAGATAACCAGGATCAGCGCAAAAAACATCCAGCCCAATAGGGTGAAATAGTCGACGGTGGACAGCATATAGGCCTGTCCTTCCACCAGTTTATCCAGCTGCGCCATGGTGGTCTGGCCGACCCCGCCCATCCTGGCGATATAGTCCTGGGTGTTGGCGCTGTAGGGCGTAATATTTTCCGTTAGCTGGGCGTGGTGGAAAATTTCCCGTCGTTGCCAAATCCAGGTGGTGAGCGAAGAGGCGAAGCTGCCGCCCAATACGCGCAGGAACGTGGCCAGTCCCGAACCGTCGGCAATCTCCCTTGGCGACAGGCTGGACAGCAGAATACTGGTGGTCGGCATAAAAAACAGCGCTACGCCGATACCCATAAAGCCCTGGATCATCGCGATGTGGTAATAATCCACCTGGGTATTAAAATCGGCGCGCATAAAGCAGCTGACGCCTATCACCAGGAAGGATCCGCCCGCCAGCAGCCTGAGATCGAACTTATGGGCGTAACGTCCCACCAGCGGCGACATAAAGACCGGCAGGATGCCAATCGGCGCCGCCGCCAGTCCCGCCCATACCGGCGTATAGCCCAATTGGGTTTGCAGCCACTGCGGCAGCAGCAGGTTGATGCCGAAAAAGCCCGAATACCCCAAGACCAGGGCCAGGGTGCCGAAGGAAAAGTTGCGATAGCGGAACAGCCGCAGGTTAACGATGGGGTGTTTATCGGTGAATTCCCAGATAACCAGCGCTATCAGCGCGATAGTGGCAATCAGCGCGCCGATGATGATAAAGTTGGATCCGAACCAGTCCAGATCGTTACCTTTATCCAGCACCACCTGCAGCAGCCCGACGCCCACCACCAGCAGGCCCAGGCCGATATAATCGATGGGCTGATGCTCCTGCTCCTCCGGGCGCCCCTTTAACTGGGCGAACACCAGCATGGCGGCGAATATCCCAATCGGCACGTTGATAAAAAAGATCCACGGCCAGGTGTAGTTATCGGTAATCCAGCCGCCCGCCAGCGGACCGACGATCGGCGCCACCACCGTCACCATGGCCAGCAGCGACAACGCCATCCCCCGTTTGGCCGGGGGATAGATCGACAGCAGCAGGGTCTGCGCCATGGGATACAGCGGACCGGCGAAGAATCCCTGCAAGGCGCGGAAAATCACCAGTTGCGTCATGCTTTGCGAAATGCCGCACAAAAACGAGGTGATGATAAACAGCAATACCGATGCCAGGAACAGTTTGGTCTGGCCGAAACGGCGCGACATCCAGCCGGTCAGCGGCAGCGCGATGGCGTTGGAAACCGCGAACGAGGTAATAACCCAGGTCCCCTGCTCCGAACTGACGCCCAGGTTGCCGGAAATGGTCGGCAACGCCACGTTGGCAATCGTGGTATCCAGCACCTGCATAAATGTCGCCAGCGACAGTCCGATGGTAGCCAGGACCAGGCTGGGCGGACGAAACGATTGTTCACTCATGGCGACTCCGCATCAATTTTTAACCTGGCCGGCGGCCATGGCCTGCTCGCCATTTTCATGAATAATGCGCGCCACCAGCTTATCGGCTTCCACCAGCTGATGGTCATAGACATCGGTGGCAAACCGCGGCTGCTGTTGAGGATTGACCGCCAGCACCGGTCCGTCCTGGTTATGCAGGTTTACCGTGACGTTGGTGGACAGGCCGATGCGCAGCGGGAACTTATCCAGATGGTCCGGTTCCAGGCGAATACGCACCGGTAAACGCTGGACAATCTTGATCCAGTTGCCGCTGGCGTTTTGCGCCGGCAACAGCGAGAAGGCGCTGCCGGTGCCGACGCCGAGGCTTTCCACCTTGCCGCGGTAGGTGATATCGCCGCCGTACAGGTCGGCGTCAATGTCCACCGGCTGGCCGATACGCATTTTGACCAGTTGGGTTTCCTTGAAATTGGCGTCGATCCAGATTTGATCCAGCGGCACGACCGCCATCAGGGCGCTGCCCGGCTGCACGCGGCTGCCGACCTGCACTGAACGCTTGGCCACATAACCGCTGACCGGCGCCACCATGGTGCTGCGCACGTTGTTAAGATAGGCCTGGCGCAGCTGGGCGGCGGCGGCCTTCACATCGGGATGGGAACTGATGGTGGTGTCGTCCACCAGGGCGAACGTCGTGCTTAACTGCTGCTGGGCCGAGGTCAGCGAGGTCTCCGCCGAGGTCAGCGCGTCGCGTGAATGCGACAGCTCTTCCTGGGATATCGCCCCGTCGCGCGCCAGATTAGCCCGGCGCTGGTAGTCGTCCCGGGCGCGCTGCAGCTGGATCTTGCTTGCCGCCACCATGGCCTTATAGTTATCCACGTTGCTGTATAAACCGCGAACCTGGCGCACCACCTTGGCCAGATTGGCCTCGGCGCTTTCCTGGCCGACGATGGTATCGCTGGGATCAAGACGCACCAATACCTGGCCTTGCCGGACAAAGTCGCCGTCATCGGCGGCGATGGCGGTAACCGTGCCCGACACCTGCGGCGTGATCTGCACCAGGTTGCCGGAGACATAGGCATCATCGGTGGATTCAAAAAACCGGCCGTGCAACCAATAATAGAGGCCGAAAGCAATAGCGGCCACAATAATTATCGCCAGTAAAATCAATAACATCAGTTTACGTTTGCCTGACTTCGCCGGCGGATTGACCGGCGCGGCGTTGTTATCTGTTTGAGCGTTAGTGGAATTCTCAGCCATAAAATAGTTCTCAGTGTGCTTGATTCATGGCCACGTTTTGCGCGGCATCGGAAGAAACGGAAGTATGAAAGCCGCCGCCCATGGCCTGCATCAGCAGGATGGCGGTATCGGTACGATCGGCATTCAACGCGGCCAGTTGGCGCTCGGCCTGGATAAGCTGTTGTTCTACGCTCAGGGCGTCAAGGTAGTTGCCGACGCCCGCGCTGTAGCGCTGCATGGCGTTACCCCATGAATCATTGGCGATATCGCGCGCGCGCATCTGCTGCTGGATTTGAATATCCAGGGAATCCAGACGGGTTATGGCGTCGCCGATGTCTCCCAGCGCCGACACCAGCGCCTGGTTGTATTGCGCCACCGCCAGATCGTAATCGGCATTGCTGCCGGCCAGATCGGCGCGGCGGCGGCCGCCGTCAAAGATGGGCAGCGACAGGGCCGGTCCAATGCTGAAATAGCGCTCCGGCGCGCCAAAGAACGCGTCGCCCACCAGCGATTTGCTGCCGGCGGCGGCGGTCAGGTTAATATTGGGATAAAAGGCGGTACGGCTGACCTTGATATCCTTGGTCGCCGCCTCCACCCGCCAGCGCGCGGCCACCAGATCCGGGCGGCGACCGAGCAGCTGGGCCGGAAGCGTCGGCGGCAGGCTGACGGCGGAGGGCGCAATCAGCTTGGGCCGAGGCAACCCGGCGGCGCGATCCGGCCCTTGTCCCAGCAGGACCGCCAGCCGGATGCCGGCGGCGCGCACCTGCTGCTGGCTATCGGTCAGGCTGGCTTCGGCCGAGGCCTCCAGGCTTTCGGTCTGCTGATACTGGAATTTACTGTCCAGCCCGGCGTTAAGACGCTTGGAGGCCAGATCCAGCATGGTGCGCGTGCGTTCCAGGTCTTTTTGCGCCAGATCGTGCATCGCCCAGGCCTGGCCCAACGTGTTGTAGGCGCGCGCCACATCCGCGGATAACGTCAGCCTGGCGGCCTGGCGATCCACGTCGGCGGCGTTGGCCCGGCCGACCGCGGCTTCCCAGGCGGCGCGCTGCCCGCCCCATAAATCGAAGCTATAGTCGAAGTTCACCGACAGCGTGCGCAGCGTGGCATATCTTTTGCCTTGCCCGGTGGGATCGTCCACCGCGGACATCCGTTCACGCGAGATGCCGGCGTTGGCGTCGAGAGTCGGCATACGGTCGGCCTCGGCCGCCAGGACCGTGGCGCTGGCCTGGCGCGCGCGCGCGTCCGCCACCTGCAGGTCGGGGCTGGAGCGCAAGGCTTGCTGGATAAGCAGGTTAAGCTGCGGGTCGCCAAGGCTGTTCCACCAGTCGGAGGCCGGCCAGCCGGCGCTGGACAGGGTATTGGCCTTTAGGGTGTTCTCGCTGTGCAGGCTTGCGACATCAAGCGTCCGGCCTTCGGTATGTAAACCATTCGGCAGGGCGCACCCCGCCAGGATCAGCGAGCAGAGCAACGGTAATAAACGAATGCGCAACGGCATGGTAAAATGTACTCCTTAAATACCGGCAGGGATGACCAGCTTTTTCAGCAGGCGATCGAGTTCATTGAGTTCGGAGGGAGTCAGGGGCGCCAGTAATTCATTAAATGACTTGAGCGCTATCAGCGGGATCTGCCGGCAGAAGTCATGCCCTTGCTCGGTCAGCGCCAGATGGAACTGACGCCGATCGGTGGTGCTGCGTACCCGCATGATCATTTTCTTGTTTTGCAGCCGGTCGAGCATGCGCGACATGGCGCCGCTGTCCAGGCTGATGCAGCGACAGAGATCCGCCGACGTGGTTAAACCGTCCCGGTTCATCATCAACATGACTTTAAACTGGGCGGCGGTAATCTCGTAAGGCGCAAGGTAAAGTTCCAGGATGCGATCCTTGCACAGGTTCAACCGGTGGATTTGCCGTCCCCAGGCATAGACCTCATCAATATCGTCAGTGGAAAAATGGTCCATGATAATCTTTGCCTAGGCAGCTATTAGGCGGGCGACTATACTGCGGCTAAAGTACGTAAACAACAGTCAACTTTGTAACCAGATGTTTACACATGGAGAAATCAGCCGGCGTAAGCCTTGCGGCATGGACGCAAGCGCACTTTTTGGTAATATTGCCGGTTATCCGCCGGGTAAACCGGGCCGCGCCCGCGCCGGCCGAAATCCATTCCCGGCGCGCATGGCCACCTAGTCGTTACCAATGGCCAGTACCGTCAGCACATCATAGTCAGTGACGGCATAACCGCATTCAAACAGCATGCCCACCGGCAGATCGGGCGTCAGTTCCACCACCAGCTCCAGGGTGATGCGGTTGCCGGCTAAGCGCACCACGCGCGCGTCCAGAAAATCGAAATAACGCCTGACCGAAGGATACAGCGCCTTGAACAGGCTTTCCTTGGCGGAAAACGCCAGCGTCAGGGCGACGGTGAAAGGCAGCGGGAGGGTGGCGAAATACTCATGTTCCCAGGCGCTGATGATACCGGGCCACAGCTCCAGCGTGCGCGGACCGTTAATCAGGGTTTCGATATCGATGCCCAGCCCGGATAACCGGCGATCGGGACGCCGCCAGCCTATACCGACGGCCAGGGTGGCGTGATGGGTCAGCGCGCCCTGCACGTCGTCCGGCCAGCCCGGCGCCCGGTCTTCGCCGGCCAGCAAATCGAAATGCGGATAACCCACATCCTGTAATACCCGTCCGGCGACGATGCGCCCCGCCAGGTACTCCCCGCGCCGTTTTACCGCGGCGCCGGCGATTGACGGCGGCAGCCTGACGCCCTGGGCGGCAAAATCCTCATTCCGGTATAGGGCAATGTCGAAGCGGCAGGACCAGGCCCGCGCCGGCGCAATCAGGGTCAGCAGATCGGCGGGGCCGAACGGTAGCCCTTGGTCCACGGATAAAATACAGGAAACGGGGTCGCTCATATCGTGAAGGTATCCTTATCGGGCCAAACGCTCTGGAAACCGGCGCTGTCCGCTAAGTATAATCATATTTCGCCGCCCAGGCGTTCAGCCTGTTTAAACAATGGCTTAACCAGACCGTATAACGCCGGATTGTCGCTTTCGTCCTTCAGTTCGATGCCCGATAACCTCCGCTGTCCGGCATGCTCCAGCAGCCATGCCAGTTTAAAGGCCGCCTGGGGATAATCCAGCCCTTCGGGGCGGATATTGGAGATACAGTTGCGCTCCGACTCCAGGCGTCGGGTATGGGGCTCCCAGGTAAAATAGATGCCCAAGCTGTCCGGCGAGGATAAACCGGGCCTCTCGCCTATCAGGATAGCCACCGCCCGCGCCCGCAGGCACGCGCCGATATCATCCCCCAGGGCCACCCGCGACTGGTGGGCCAGCACCACCGGCGCCAATTTCAGCCCCAGCAGCGACAGGTAGGGGAGCAACGCCCGGATAAACGGCACCGCCTGGCGATGCACCGCCTTTGAGGACAGGCCGTCGCCGATCACCAGCAGGATATCGGCCTGCTTGTCCGGATAGGCGTTGAGCATGCGCCGGCTATCGTCGCCGAGACGGCGGCCCAGGTCCGGCCGGCAGAGATAGGTTTCCCGGTTTTGCGCCCGGCTTTGCACCCTGAGCGTGGTCATGCCGTCCGCTTCCAGTTGCTGCGCCAGCGATTCGCTGTCAAAGGGAAGATGCACCGCGTCGCGCGCCTGGGCGTGCGCCAGGCCGAATTTCAGCAGTTCACGGGTCGGCAGGCTGGAGCCGGCGCGGCCAAGGGCAATGCGCGCCGCGGTAAATTCCCGCAGGCTTTCCCAAGGGTTGGCATGAACGCTACTGCCTACCGGATATTTGCCGGCCGGGGGCTGAACAGGTTTACTCATGGCTCGATACTCATGTGGAAAAATGTTGCAGCAGAGGATGCTGGCCGGTGGTGTCGCGCAGCATGCCGTCGGCGTTGATAATCTGCATGCGCTGGAGCCAGGCGGAAAATTCCGGCGCATGCTTTAGCCCGAACAGCTCTCGCACATACAAGGCGTCATGGAACGAGGTGCTCTGGTAATTCAGCATGATATCGTCGGCGCCGGGCACGCCCATCATAAAGGTCAATCCGGCGGCGGCCAGCAGGGTCAACAGTGTATCCATGTCGTCCTGATCGGCCTCGGCGTGATTGGTATAGCAGACATCGCACCCCAACGGCACCCCCAACAGCTTGCCGCAAAAATGATCTTCCAGCCCGGCGCGGATGATCTGTTTGCCGTCGTACAGGTATTCCGGTCCGATAAAGCCCACCACGGTATTGATAAGCAAGGGTTTAAAGTGACGCGCGATGGCATAGGCGCGGGCCTCGCAGGTTTGCTGGTCTACCCCATGATGAGCGTCGGCCGACAGACAACTGCCCTGCCCGGTTTCAAAATACATCAGGTTATCACCCAGCGTGCCGCGTTTAAGGCTTAGCGCCGCCTGCCGGGCTTCATCAAGCAGCGCGAGGTTGATGCCGAAGCCGGCGTTGGCCGCCTCGGTGCCGGCGATGGACTGGAATACCAGATCCACCGGCGCGCCGCGCTCAATCAGCTTGATGGTATTGGTGACATGGGTCAGCACGCAGGATTGGGTGGGAATCTCAAAGCTTGCTATCACATCGTCCAGCATATAGTTAAGCTTTTCCAGCAGCGGCAGGCTGTCGCTGGCGGGATTGATGCCGATTACCGCGTCGCCGCTGCCGTACAGCAAACCGTCCAGCATGCTGGCGGCGATGCCTTTAAGGTCGTCGGTGGGATGGTTGGGCTGCAAACGCACGCTCAGATGGCCGGGCAGGCCGATGGTATTGCGAAAGCGGGTAATGACCCGGCATTTCTTCGCCACCAGGATCAGGTCCTGGTTGCGCATGATTTTACTGACCGCCGCGGCCATTTCCGGCATGATGCCCGGCGCGACCTGTGTGAGCCGGGCGCTGTCGGTACGCTCGGACAGCAGCCAGTCGCGAAAATCCCCCACCGTCAGATGTGCTACCGGCGCAAAGGCCGCCGCGTCGTGGCCGTCGATAATCAGCCTCGTCACCTCATCCTCTTCGTAGGGGATGAGCGGCTGCTGCAAAAACGCCTTGAGCGGCAGATCCGCCAGGGCCATGCGCGCCGCCATGCGCTCTTCCGCGCTGCCGGCCGCCACCCCGGCCAGGTAATCACCGGAGCGCGCGGGCGACGCCTTGGCCATCAGCTCGCGCAAATCGGCAAAGCGGTAATTTCGATCACTTAACGTGGCGTGAAACATTCACCCTCCGGGATCAGTCCGTTAGCGTCAGCTGCGGATCCGGCGCCGCCGCGTCGCGGGCATAACGCGTCAGGCGGAAATAGGCATAGCCCAGCAACATCATGACGGCGAAGATCATAAACAGCATTTGGTTGTAATAAATCATCGCCACCAGGCAAATCACCGCCATCACCAGCGCCAGCGCCGGGGCAAACGGATAGAGCGGCGCGCGGAACGGGCGGATAAGCTTCGGTTCCAGGCGGCGCAGTTTAAACAGCGACGCCATGGAGATGATATACATTACAATAGCACCGAATACCGACATGGTGACGATGTTGGCGGTTAATGGCTGGCCGCCGATGATAATCAGGGAATCGGAGAAAATCGCCGCGATGCCCACGGCCCCGCCGGCAATAATCGCCAGATGCGGCGTGCGGAAGCGGCGGTTCACCCTGGCGAGGGGGCTCGGCAGGTAACCGGCGCGCGCCAGCGCGAAAATCTGCCGCGAATAGCCCATGATAATGCCGTGGAACGAGGCAATCAGTCCGAACAGCCCCAGCCAGACCAGCATATGCAGCCAGCCGCTGTTGCCGCCGACGATGATTTTCATCGCCTGCGGCAGCGGGTCGTTGATATTGGCAAGTTTAGTCCAGTCGCCCACCCCGCCGGCGAACACCATCACGCCGAGCGCCAGTACCGTCAGGGTCAGGATGCCGCCGATAAAGGCGCGGGGAATGGTGCGTTGCGGATCCTTGGCTTCCTCCGCCGCCATGGATGCGCCCTCGATGGCCAGGAAAAACCAGATGGCGAACGGGATGGCGGCAAAAATGCCGGAAAACGCGCCGACGCTGAAATGTTCCGCGCCGGACCAGCCGCCGCGGGTAAAGTTGTCCAGTTCAAAACCCGGCGCCACCACCCCCATGAACACCAGCAGTTCAAATATCGCCAGCAGGGTGACCAGCAGTTCGAAAGTAGCGGCGATGCTGACGCCGAGGATATTGAGCGTCATGAATACCAGATAGGCCGCCAGGGCCACCCAGCGCGGCTCCAGCGCCGGGAACTGGACGTTAAGATAGGCGCCGATGGCCATGGCGATCGCCGGCGGGGCAAAGACAAACTCCACCAGGGTGGCGAAACCGGCGATAAAACCGCCGGTGGGACCAAACGCGCGATGGGCATAGGCAAAGGGACCGCCCGCATGGGGTATGGAGGTGGTCAGCTCGGTAAAACTGAAGATGAAGGCGCAGTACATGGCCGCCACCGCCACCGCCGTCACCAGAAAGCCTAGCGTGCCCGCCTGTGCCCAGCCATAGCTCCAGCCGAAATACTCGCCGGAAATCACCAGTCCCACGGCGATTCCCCACAAATGGAAGCTCCCCAACGTACGTTTCAATACCGGTGCCACTTTAGTATTTTGCATGACGGTGCCCTATGCGGTGTAAGTATTTGTAAAGGTGCAAAGGTCATACCACATCGGCAGGTCGGGATAAAAAGCCGCTATGCTGCTGATTAAGCGGGCAATGTGGAACAGGAAGCCGCGGTCGGGACCGGACATCTACCGCGGGGCGTCACTTTTTGGTGCAAGCGCTTACGCGTTGACCTGCCGCTGACGCCTGCCGGTGCAGGGGGCGCGCCGGCGCGGGCCCCCTGCCCTTCGGCTAGAGCTTATCGGTATCCTCAAGGGCGAAACGTCCCAGCGGATTTTGATAGAAGCCCTTGATATTCTTACGGCTGACGTTGCGATAGGGACTGTAATATAAATCGATCCAGTTCACGTCCGCCTTGGCCATTTTTTGCAGGTCGATATACATCTGCTGGCGTTTGCCGACGTTCATTTCCACGCGCGCGGCGGCCACCAGATCCTTGACCTTATCGTTATGATAACGGGTCATATAGTTCATGTTGGCGTCATGGCCCAGTACGAAGGTGGTTTTCTGATCCGGGTCGAGAATATCGTTGGTCCAGTACATCACCGAAATATCATATTCGCCCGCCACCAGCATATCCCAGCTCTGGCTCGGGTCGACCTTTTGCAGGTTAACCGTCACCCCGGCCTTGGCCAGCTGCTGTTGCAGCAATATGGCGATCTGCTCATCCACCTCATCGCCGGCGTTGACCACATAATTCAATTTCAGGTCCGACGCGCCGGCGGCCTTCAGCATCTCTTTGGCTTTCACGGGATCGTACGGACGCTGTAGATTATCCGCATAATGGAACAGCGCGCCCTCGGGAATATACGAGTTGGCTATATGACCGAAACCGAAGGTGACGGTGTCGACAATGGCCTTTTTATCGATGGCGAAATCCAGCGCCTGGCGCACCTCGACCTTGGCCAACGCGCCGTGTTCGTGGTTAATCAGCAGATGATCCTCGCGGGTGGAACGATCCAGATGGACGTCCAGGTTAGGGTCTTTCTGCAACGCGCTGATACGCGAGAACGGCACCGACAGCGCGGCGTCCAGCTCTCCCGCCTGCACTTTCAGCATGCGCGTATTGTCGTCCGGCAGCGTCAGCCATTCCACGCCGTCCAGCTTGACGCGATCCGCCTGCCAGTAAAAGGGGTTTTTTACCAGCACCACCTTCTCGCCACGGGTCCAGGACTTGACGCTAAACGCGCCCGACCCCACCGGTTTTTCGGCAAACGCCTCTTCGCCCATGGCTTTCACCACTTTTTCCGGCAACACCGATACGTTGGGCAACGCCAGTTGCGACAGGAACGGCGCCGACGGCGTTTTCAGCGTCACCACCAGGGTATGGGGGTCGGTGGCTTCGGCTTTAGCGATAACGCTATAAGAGTCGCGCCATAGGGATCCCTCGTTATCGCGGATGCGCAGCAGGCTGAACACCGCATCCTGGGCGGTCACCGGCGATCCGTCGGAAAATTTGGCGTCGCGCATCTTAAAGGTATAGACCTTGCCGTCGGGAGAAATTTCCCAGCTTTCCGCCAGCCCCGGCTCCAGCCGGGTGCCGTTTTTATCCACCCGCACCAGCACGTCGAAGACATTGGAAAAGACCCAGTTATCGGCGTTTTGCGCCGACTTGATCGGGTCGAAGGTGGTGGAATCCTCGCGCCGGCCGATGCTTAATACCCCGGCGGCTTCGGCGATTTGGCCGGCGGCGCTGAGCGCCAGAAAGACCGCGGCGGCGACAACGTTAAAATGCTTAGGCTTCATGGTTAACATACCTCATTGAAAAGGAAGGTCGGCTTCGCCGGTATTTCTGTCGAGCACACAGGCAAAAGCATGGTCGGCAACATGCCGGGTATCAGGGGTGGAACCGGTACGGCAAGAGGGTCGGGCATAACGGCAGCGGGGATGAAAAGCGCACCCCGGCGCAATGGCAATCGGGCTGGGCGGTTCGCCGGCCAGCGGCTCGGCGGGCAGCGGCAGGTCGGGATTGATTTGCGGGATCGCCGCCATAAGCGAGGCGGTATAGGGATGGCGCGGCAGGCGGAACACCGATTCCACCGGACCTTCCTCGACAATGCGCCCCAGGTACATTACCGCGACCCGATCGCACAGGCGGCGGACAATGGCCAAATCGTGGGCGATAAACAGTATCGCCAGCCCCATGCGCTCACGCAGATCCATCAGCAGGTTGATAATCTGTCCCTGTATGGAAACATCCAGCGCGGCCACGCATTCATCCGCCACCATCAGCCGCGGCTCCAGCGCCAGCGCGCGGGCGATGCCGGCCCGCTGGCACTGCCCGCCGCTCAGGGCGCCCGGCCGCTTATCCGCCTGCGCCGGGCGCAACCCCACCAGCGTGAGCAACTCGGCCACCCGGGCCGCTATCGCCGCCGGCGGCACTTTGCGATGCACGCGCAGTACTTCGGCGATGGCGGCGCCGATGGTCTGGCGGGGATTGAGCGATGAAAACGGGTCCTGGAAAATCATCGCCGTTTGCCGGCGCAGGCGGGCGATATCGCTCGACAGGCCATGGGTCACGTCGCGGCCGTCAAAACGTACGCTGCCGCCGGTGCTTTTCTCCAATTGCAGGATGGCGCGGCCGAGGGTGCTTTTACCGCTGCCGGACTCGCCCACCAGTCCCAGGGTTTCGCCGGGGTGGATACGCAGCGATACGCCATTCACCGCCTGGACCCGCGGCCGGTTCCAACGCAGCGGGTTGCCGCCCGACAAGGGAAAAGACACCCGCAGTTCATCGACTTCCAGCAATGGATAAGCCTTGGTCACCATGGTCCCTCCCGGTGGGATAACGCGTGAAATGGATAAAAACAGGCCGCGCCGTGGGCGTTATCATCTTGTGCGGTCAACAGGGCGGGCTGCCGCTCGGGGCATGCCTGCCCGGCGCGCGCGCAACGCGGATGGAACCGGCACCCCGGGGCAAAACCATCCGCCGACGGCGGCTGGCCCGCGATGGTCTTCAGCGGGCCGTTGCCGCCGTCGCCCGCCGGCTGGCAATCGATTAAACCCTGGGTATAGGGATGCAGCGGCCGCGCCAATACCTGGCGTTTATCGCCGACCTCACACAGCCTGCCGGCATACATCACCGCGATACGGTCGCAGGTTTGCGCCACCACGCCCAGATCGTGGGTGATCATAACGATGGCCAGTCCCAGGCGGTCGCGCAGATCCATTAACAAGCGCAGGATCTGCACCTGCACCGTCACGTCCAGCGCGGTGGTCGGCTCGTCGGCAATCAGGATCCTGGGTTCGCAGGCCAGCGCCACGGCGATCATCGCCCGCTGGCGCATGCCGCCGGAAAACTCGTGCGGGTAATGGTCCACCCGCCGTTCGGGGTCGGGAATACCCACCTGGCGCAGCAGGTGGACTGCCGCCGCGCGCGCTTCCCGCCGCCCGTCGCCGAAATGGGCGCGGCGGCTTTCGGCTATCTGGCCGCCGACGGTCATCACCGGGTTAAGATGGCTGGCGGGATTCTGGAAAATCATGCCCAACCGATGGCCGCGCACCCGCGTCATCTGCCGTGGGTCAAGGGTCATGATATTGGTCTCGCCCAGCCATGCTTCGCCGCCGGCCAGGGTTAATCCTTCCCCGGGCAACAGCCGCATCAGCGCCCGGCAGGTCACGGTTTTGCCCGAACCGCTTTCGCCCACCAGTCCGAGCATTTCCCCCGCCGCCAGGCTAAAGGAAACATCATCCACCAGGGCGATGCCCTGGCGATTGTTGACGGTCAGGTGGCTGACCCGCAGCACCGGCGCGCTCATGGCCGCTCCCCCAGCGTATCGCCCAGGCCGTCGGCCAGCAGGCTAAAGCCCATCGCCAGCAGCACGATGGCCAGCCCCGGGAAAGCGGTTATCCACCAGGCGCTGGTGATAAAACTCTGCCCTTCGGCGATCATCACCCCCCACTCCGCCACCGGCGGCTGCACGCCAAGGCCGAGATAACTCACCGCCGCGCCGTTTAGCAGCACCAGCACGCAGTCCGACATGGCGAACACGATGGAACCGGTCAGGGCGTTGGGCAACAAATGGGCGAACAGGATGCGTCGGTGGCCAAAGCCCAGGCTGCGCGCCGCCAGCATAAAGTCGCTGTGCTTGAGGATCAGTACCTGGGAACGCACCAGACGGGCGTAGGATACCCAGCCCACCAGCGCCATGGCGATATAAAAGCTGCCCAGCCCCGGTCCGATAATGGCGATGATCGACAGCATCAGCACCAGGAATGGAAACGCCAGCACGATATCGATACAGCGCATGATAAGCGCGTCGACGGGACCGCCGAGATAGCCGGACAGCGCCCCGACGATAGTGCCGATGACAAACGGAAACACCACGCCCATAAGGCAGATCTGCAAATCGACGCGCGCGCCCCAGATGATTCTGGCGAAGATATCGCGGCCAAAGTTATCGGTGCCGAACAGATGCGGCAGGCCAGGAGCCAGCAGGCGCGCATCCGCGTCCTGGTAAAGCGGATCGAAGAACGCGATCCAGGGGGCGAGCGCCGCCAGCGAAAACCAGATGAGCAGGATAACCA
This sequence comes from Acerihabitans sp., assembly GCF_036398755.1. Lineage (NCBI taxonomy): Bacteria > Pseudomonadati > Pseudomonadota > Gammaproteobacteria > Enterobacterales > Pectobacteriaceae > Acerihabitans > Acerihabitans sp. The sequence goes on from NZ_DASWOM010000049.1 coordinate 16,917, forward strand.
TCCCGGCGCGCAGCGCCGCGCGCCGCGGTAGCCAGCGCAGGGTAAATCGGCGCGCGGACTGGGCGGACATCATAATGTGACCCTCGGGTCCAGGGCCACCGTCAGCAGATCGGCCAGCAGGTTGACCACAACCGTCGCCAGGGCGAACACCATCACCACGCCCTGCACCACCATATAGTCGCGGCTGAATATCGCCTTGACCAACAACTGCCCCATGCCGGGAATGGCAAAGACGCTTTCTATCACCACCGTGCTGCCGATAAGCCAGCCGATATTCACCGCCAGCAAATTCACCGTCGGCACCAGCGAGTTGGGCATGACATGGCGCCAGAAAATACGGCCCTCCTCCTGGCCGCGCGCCCTGGCGGCGGTCACGTAATCCGCCTTCAGTTCCGCCAGCAGGCTGGCGCGCAGGTTGCGGGTCAGCACCGCCGACAGCGCCAGCGCCACCGTCAGGCAGGGCAGCACCAGATGATGCAGCCTTTCGCTCCACCCGTCGCCATAGCCGGAGACGGGAAACCAGCCCAGGGTGACGCTGAACAGCAGGATCATCATGATGCCCAGCCAGAACGCCGGGAAACCCAGTCCGGCGGTGGAAAGCAGCCGGATAACCATATCGACGGCGCCTCCCCGCATGCGCGCGGCGGCGGCGGCCAGCGGCACGGTGAGCAGCAGCGCCAGCAGCACGCTGCCCGCCACCAGGCACAGCGTGGGTTCGATGCGGGTCATGATAAGTTTCAGGGTATCGATGCGATACACGATGGAGCGGCCCAGCTCGCCGTGCAGCAGGTTGTTGAGAAAATAGCCGTATTGTACCCACAGCGGTTGGTCCAGCGCGTACTGGGCGCGAATGCGCGCAATCGCCGCCGGGGTGCTGCGCACGCCCAGCAGGATGCGGGCCGGATCGCCCGGAATGGCGCGCACCAGCATAAAGGTGATGATGCTGATGCCCAGCAGTACCGGCACCAGTTGCAGCGGACGAAACAGCACGAAACGATAGCGATGCATGGTCCCTACCCCCTGCCGCGTTGACGCTGGCGGTCGAGAAAATCCAGCAGCACCGGATAGTAGGCCTGCGGCTCTTCATAAAACGGCATATGGCTGCTGTTGGGGAACACATGCAGTTCCGCCTGCGGCAGCCCTTGTTTCATGCGCATGGCGCAGGCCGGGGTCAGCTCATCGTGCAGGCCGGTGGTGATAAGGCAGGGCACCCGGATGGCGGGCAAATCCGCCGTGCGATCCCAGTCTTTCAGAAGACCGGTATACAGAAATTCATTCGGCCCCTGCAGGGCGACATACGGCCCCATATTCCAGTCTTCCAGGGAGCGTTTTACCGGCGCCGGCCAGTCGTCCAGCCGGCAGACATGGCGGTAATTAAGCAAGGTGATCGCCGCCTGGTAGGCCGGATGATCCAGGCTACCCATGGCCTCATGCCGTTGCATCATGGCCACGGTTTCATGCCCCAGCGCGGCGCGCAGGCGCTGCAGCTCCTGGATCAAATGGGGCATATCCGCCACGGTATTTTCCAGAATCAGGCTTTTGATTGCCCCGGGATGGTGCAAAGCCACCTCGATGCCCAGCCAGCCGCCCCAGGAATGACCAAGCAGATGCACCCGGTCAAGGCCCATGGCCCGGCGTACGGTGTCCACTTCACCCACATAGCGCTCCATGGTCCATAGTCCGGGCAGATCCGGCCGGTCGGATTTGCCGGTGCCCAACTGATCAAACGCCACCACCCGGTAGCCGTGGTTCTTAAGGCAGGAATGGGCTTCGCGCAGGTAGTCGCAGGGCAGTCCCGGGCCGCCGTTCAGGCACAGCACCGTCTCGTCGCCGTCGCCGAACTCGTATGCCACCACCCGGTAGCCGTCCACCTCGATATCCTGTTGCCGGTCAGGCCCGATCTCACTCCACATACTTCCCCCGGTGCTTTACCGGCGGCCCGCGCTGCGCCGCCATGGTGATGTCTTTACGCTACGCATAAGCCGCGGCGCTGAACAGTTAGTAAAAATGCTAGGTTTCGCCCGCGGGGGCGCAGGTTTGGTGGCATTCAAATTGCATGCCATCAGGTAGCGCCGGCGGACCGTCATGATGGCCGAAAGGGATACGGTAACGTCTGCGCAAAATCCATGCCCGGCGCCTTGGACGCCGGGTAAGAGAAGGAGGGGCGATGAGCATTGTGATAACAGAATTATTGCCGGCGCCGCAGGCCGACTGCGGTCTTGACGACGCCTTTTCCGCCCTGTACCGGCAAAGCGCCCGGCTGGGCATGGAGGCGCTGATTTATGACTACACGCCGGTGCCGCGTTCGCTGGAGGGCGAATTGATTACGCCATCGGTGCTGCGCATGAGCAATGTGCCGCAGGATATGCGACGGTTATGGACCGAAAGCGGCTACTACCAGGTGGACCCGGTACAGCTGTACGCCCTGGGGAGCTGCGCGCCCTTCGTCTGGTCCTATCAGCGTCCGGACACCACTTTGCTGCGCGATATCATTAGTGAACGGCACCAGCCGGTAACCCTCTATATGCGTGATAACAATATGCCCTGCGGCGCCACGGTGCCCCTGCACCTGCCGCAGGGTGGCTTCGCCACCCTGACCGGCATCGTCAGCGGCAGCGGTCGGGAGCGTGATTTATCCCAGACGCTGGCGGAGCTGGGCCTGCTGGCCCATACCTTCCAGGAGCGGGTTTATCCGTTATTCGACCGCCAGATGCTGACCTGCCAGTATGTGCGCCTGAGCAAACGCGAACGGGAGTGCCTGAGCTGGTCGGCCGAGGGCCTGACCGCCAAGGAGATTGCCCGCAAGCTGTCGCGTTCGATTGCCACCGTGACGCTGCATCTCAATTCGGCGGCGCGCAAGCTGGGCGCCAGCAACCGGGTCCAGGCGGTGGTGCGGGCGATGCATTACCGCCTGCTCGACAGCTGAGACGCACGGCGCAATACCTAGCATTTTCTCTAGCTATCCGCCGCCCGGCGCGCTGTTTTACCCTAGGTTATCCTTAACCGACAGGTAACCCCTTATGTACAGCATCACCGAAGGCTACGCGCCGTTTCAGCAATACCAAACCTGGTACCGCGTCTGCGGCGATCTTCACAATGGCCGCACGCCGCTGGTGGTGGCGCACGGCGGCCCGGGCTGCACCCATGATTATGTCGACGCGTTCCGCGATATCGCCCGCGGCGGCCGGGCGGTCATTCATTACGATCAGCTCGGCAACGGCCGTTCCACCCATCTGCCGGAACAGGGGCCGGATTTCTGGCGGGTGCCGCTGTTCCTGGCGGAACTGGATAACCTGCTGGCGCATCTGGGCATCAGCCGAAACTATGCGCTGCTCGGCCAGTCATGGGGCGGCATGCTGACGGCGGAGCATGCCGTGCTGCGCCCTGAAGGCCTCAAGGCCATCATTATCGCCAATTCACCGGCGTCGATGGCGCTGTGGCTCCAGGCGGCGGCCAGGCTGCGCGCCGGGCTGCCGCCCGAGGTACAGCGCTGCCTGCAGGAGCACGAGGCCGCGGGCACCCTGAACAGCGATGCTTATCGCCAGGCCACCCAGGTATTTTACCAGCGGCACGTCTGCCGCCTTACGCCCTGGCCGGAGGAAGTCACGCGCACCTTCGCCGCCATGGACGCCGACCCGACGGTATACCATGCCATGAACGGCCCGACTGAATTCCATGTCATCGGCACCATGAAAGACTGGAGCATTATCGACCGGCTGGCGCAAATCCAGGTGCCGACGCTGCTGATATCCGGGCGCTACGACGAGGCGGCGCCGGAAGTGGTGCAGCCGTTCAAGGATCAGATCGCCGGCGCCGAATGGGTAATATTCGAGCAATCAAGCCATATGCCGCACGTGGAGGAGCGCGACGCCTGCATGCGGACGGTGGAAAGCTTTCTGGACCGGCAACCGACCGTGCTGTAAGGCATCGTCAGGCCATAAACACCATGCTATCGTGGCCCGCGGGCCCGGCGCGACCTGTTCGGGTCATCTGGACAGCGTTGGCGTCGGGCCCGTTTTTTTACCTGGCTGATAAAGCGATCGCCCGATTTCCGGCAAAAACCGGCCCCGGGGATTACAGACCGCTCGGCGCGGTTCGGCACTGCACGGCATCAGCATCAGCGCCGCCGGCGCAGTCGAGCGTCATGGATCGCGGGCTTTCGTCCTTGTGTGTTGATATGACCACGTCATAGCGGGTTTGCCAGGAGCGCCCCGGTTCGCCGCACCAGAAACGCTGAACCGGCATGTGATCCCGCCGGCTGTTGAGGATAAACACCTCGCCGCTGGCGATATTCTTCCACAAGCCGGTGGACAGCGTCGCGCCGGCGGCAACGGTGCCCAACGGCACCGAATACCAGTGGGCGGTGGTGATTTCACAGTCCAAGGGATGATGGCCGGTGTTGTTTACCACCACCAGGAAAGGGGTTAATCCTTGCGTACCGCGTTGATAATTTGTTGATTCCCCTGCGCAGATTGCGGTGGTGAAAAAAAACAAACAGGACAATACTAGCCCCTTTAGTGTCATATAGTGCTCCAGTGAACAGGTGCTACCCGGTAGGGATGCATCAGAAAAGATTTAAACAGCCGTATTGTCAACATTAAAATGTATCGAGGACAGAACATGATGGGAAAAGGTTGGTTAAAACACGCAGCCGCGATATCGGTATTGTCGGTGCTATGTTCCGCGGCCTTTGCCGCCGATATAAAAGCTATCGCCATAGTCACGCCCGAACCCGGCACCGATTTCGGCTGGAACCAACAGGGCATCACCGCCGCCAGGGAGGCCGGTGCCAAAGAGGGGGTCAAGGTCATGGTGGCGGAGAACCTCGGCTACGGCGATATTCGCCCCACGCTGCGCGATCTGACGGAAGACGGGGCGCAGCTTATCATCGCCCACGCCAGCGGCTATAACCAGTCGGGGCCGGAAATCGGCGCCCAGGCCAACGTGCCGGTGGCCATTACCGACAGCCCGTCGTCGTTAAAAGCCGGCAAAGTGGCCGACTATACGGTCAGCGGCCAGGAAGGGGCCTATCTGGCCGGCGCGCTGGCGGCAAAAATGACGCGCAGCGGCACCGTCGGCATCGTGGTGTCCGGCGAACCGCCGGCCTGGAACGCGCAATCCTCGGCGTTTATCCTCGGCGCGCGGGCGACCAGGGGAGATATTAAAATCCGTTATGCGGTCATCGGCCCGGCGGCGTACAGCGATGCCGCGGGCGGTAAACGCGTGACGGCCTCGGTTATCGCCGCCGGCGCCGATATTATTTTCGGCCAGGGCAACGGATCGAGCTTCGGCATGCTCCAGGCGGTGGAAACCACGCCGGCGCCGGACGGCGGCAAAGTCTACTTTATCGATGTGATCGGCGACAAATCCCCCATCGATAAAGGCAACCTGCTCAGTTCAGTCCTATGGAACCTGACGCCGGTCTACACCGCCATGATAGACGATCTCCGGCAGGACAAGTTCGGCTTGCATAACTATAAAACCTCGCTGGCGGACGGCTCGATAAGCCTGCTGAAAACCGCCCATATCCCGGAGGATACCTGGAAGAGCGTCAATGCGGTGCGCGACGACATCATCAGCGGTAAAATCACCGTGCCGGCGGATTACGACGCAAAATCACTGCACGTCCTGCTGGCCGCCGGCGGCAAATAGCCCGGCGCAAGCGGCCAGGGCCTGAGCGCACGCGCGCGCTCCGCTTAACGTTATAGAGAACATGATGAGCCAGAATCCGTCTTCATTGGCCTGCCCGGTGGTGACCGTCAGCCAGGTTACCAAGCGATATCCCGGCGTTATCGCCAATAACCAGGTCGATCTGGCGCTGTGGGCCGGGGAGGTTCACGTGCTGCTCGGGGAAAACGGCGCCGGCAAATCCACCCTGGTCGCCATGCTGTCCGGCCTTCAGCAGCCGGATGAGGGCCATATCGCGGTGGACGGACGCGTGGTATCACTGTCCTCCCCGCGCCGCGCCCACGCGTTGGGCATCGGCACCGTGTTCCAGCACGCCATGATGGTGCCGGGATTGAGCGTGGTGGATAATATCGCCCTCGGCGATCCCTGGTGGCAACGTCCCGCCCGCCGCCGCTATGCCCTACGGGTCAACGATATCGCCCGGGATATCGGCGTTAGGGTCAACCCGTTCGCCCTGGCGGGGTCGCTGTCGCTTGGCGAACTGCAGCAGGCGGAAATCGTGTGTACCCTGCTGCGCGGCAGCCGGGTGTTGATCCTTGACGAAGCCACCGCCATGCTGACGCCCGACAACGCCCACGAACTGGGGCAACTGATGCGCCGGCTGGTGGCGCAGGGGCTGGCGGTGGTCTTTATCACCCATAAGCTTAACGAGGCGCTGGCCTGGGGCGATCGCATCTCGGTGCTGCGGCGCGGGCGCAAAGTGGGCGAAATCGGGCCTGAACGGCTTAAATCACTCACCGCCCGGCAGGCAACCCAAGAGGTGGTTGGATTGATGTTCGACCTTTCCGGGCAGGCAGATGCGGCAACCACCGTTGAACCGGCGCCCGGGACGCGGGTTTCGGCGAGCACAACCGCCGGTGAAACGGTGCTCGAGGCGCAGGCGCTGGCGGTGGACGATCCGCTGATGCCGGTGGCCGGCATCGGGCTTAGGATCCGCGCCGGCGAAATCGTCGGTATCGCCGGCATCGACGGCAACGGGCAGCAACAGCTGGCCGAGGCGCTGGCCGGCCAGCGCCCCCTGGCCGCGGGCCGCATCTATCTCTGCGGCGAATCAATCGAGCATTGCAGTATCGGCCAGCGGCGCAAGCGCGGGCTGCGTTACGTCACCGACGACCGGCTGGGCGAAGGCACCGTCGGCACTTTTCCGGTGTCAGTCAACCTGCTGCTCAAGCAAATAGGCGACGCGCCCTTCTGGCGGCGGGGCATGGTGCGGCCGGCGGCTATCGCGCGGCACGCGCTCGCGCAAATCATCGAATACGATATCCGCACCCCGGCAATCGATACGCCGCTGGGCAAATTATCCGGCGGCAATATTCAAAAGGCGCTGCTGGCGCGCGAACTTGGCGGCCTGGCCAAGGCGGTAATCTTTGCCAAGCCGACCCATGGGCTCGACGTGCAGAACAGTAAATCGATCCGCGGGCGGATACGCCTGGCGGCCGGGGCGGGTCTGGCGGTATTGCTTATCTCCACCGACCTGGACGAGTTGCTTGAGCTGGCGGACCGCATCGCGGTGATGTCCCAGGGCAGGATTGTCGGCATGGTCGACAATACCCCCGCGGCCCGCGGCCGCATCGGCGAACTGATGAGCGGAGCCCCGGCATGAGCGGTCTATCCAATCCTAGCCTGGGGCGATGGCTAACGGCGGACCTGCTGAAAGCCGCCCTGGCGCGCGCCGCGATGTCGGTGGGCCCGGTGGTCATCGCCCTGTGTATCACCGGCGGCCTGCTGCTGGTCATGGGCGTCAATCCGCTGGCGTATTACGGCTTTATCCTGCAAAAAGGGCTGATGACGCCCTCGGGACTGCAGGCGACGCTGACGCGCATGGGCCCCCTATTGCTTATTGCCGCCAGCCTGATGGTGGCGTTTCGCGCCGGTCTATGGAATTTGGGCGGCGACGGCCAGTTTTTACTGGGCGCGGTGATCGCCTCGGCGGTGGCGGCCCCGCTGAACCAGCTCGGCGCGCCATCCTGGCTGACGCTATCGGCGGCGATGGCGGCCGGCGCGGTAATGGGCGGGGTCTGGGCCATATTGCCGGCCATGTTGAAGGCCTGGCGGAATATAAACGAAATCATCACCACCATGATGATGTCGTTTTTAGGCATTTCATTGGCCAACGTGCTGGTAAAACTGGTGTTCGCCGATCCCGCCACCACCGTGCCGGAAACCCGCACCCTGCCCTATGAGCAGCGGTTGCCGCCGCTGTTCGGCACCCATACCTCAAGCGGGCTGCTGATCGGCCTGTTTGCCGTGATCGCGGTGCATTGGCTGATGAACCGCACCGCTTTCGGCCTGCGGCTGCGCACCGTCGGCGCCAATCCGCGCGCGGCGCTGCATGTCGGCCTGCCGGTCGGGGCGCTGACCATCGCGGTATTCGCCTTATCCGCCGCGCTGGCGGGCCTGGCGGGCGCGGTGGAGGTTATCGGCATCGAAGGCAATGTGCGCGCCGATTGGAACCCGGCCTATAGCCTGCTGGTGGTGCCGCTGGTGTTTTTGGCCCGTTTTAACGGTTTCGCCGCCATCGCCTTTGTATTTATATTTTCGGTGTTGTCCATCGGCAGCGAAAGCGCGGCCAGGCGGATGGATGTTCCCAATCATTTTACCCTGGTCACGGTGGCCGTGCTGCTTATCGTGCTCGGCGTGACGGAACGGGTTGCGCAGCGGCGGCAACAGCGCTCCGGCGCGCCAGAAGGCAAATAATATGGATTTACTGACGCAAGGTTTTCTCTCGTCCCTGCTGCTGGGCACGATTATCGCCGGCATGCCGTTGCTGTTAACCGGCCTGGGCGAGCAGTTATCGGAAAAGGCCGGGGTGTTGAATATCGGCCTGGAGGGCATGATGCTTTCCGGCGCCTACCTGGGCTTTTATATCGCCTGGCGAAGCCAGTCCATGGGACTGGGGCTGGTGGGCGGCGCCGCCGGCGGGATTATCGTCGCCGTGCTGATGGCCGCGCTGTGCGTATGGCTGCGCCTGAACCAGATTGTCATCGGCATTGCGCTGACCCTCGGCGCGCAGGGCGCCACCGCGCTGCTGCACTACCTGCAGTTCAGCCGCACCTATCCCCGCCTGGGCGGTATCGATACCCTGGCGCTGCCGCTGCTGTCCCGCATTCCATTTATCGGGCGCATCCTGTTCAACCAGCCGCTGGTGGTCTATCTGGCGGTAGGCTGCGTGGCGCTGTTTGCCGCGCTGTATCGCCATACCAACCTCGGGCTGTATCTCCGGGCCGCCGGCGACAAGCCCGCCGCCCTTGACGCCGCAGGCGTAAGCGTACTGTGGACGCGCACGGCGGCGGTACTGGTCACGGGCGCGCTGGCCGGGTTGGGCGGAGCCTTTATGTCGCAGGTCGGCGCCGGTATTTTTGTCCCCTTCATGACCCAGGGCAACGGCTTTATCGGCATCGTGCTGGCGATGCTGGCGCGCGGCAAGCCGCTGTGGGTACTGGGCGGTGCGTTGTTGTTCGGCGCCTGCCTGTCGTTGACCACCGCCTTGCAGGTGCTGGGCGTGGACATGCCCACCGACGTTATCCAGATGCTGCCTTTTATGGCGGTGATGGTGGTGCTTATCATTTTCGGCCGACGCGCCAGCCTGCCCGACGCGCTGGGAACGGCCTATAACCGGGGCGAGCGTTAATTGATTGAATATAATATACTTATAAACGCATAGAATGCCCGTCTCAGGCCAGGATGGGCGGCCCAAAACACGGGTAATCTATGTTGCGATGAGGATACTTCGCCCAGAGGCGAGCATTATGTCGTTGTGAGCTCTGCCGACATCTGGGGATTGAATATTGCGCCCATTTCGGATTTGTTGTTAGTAATGGAAAACGCCGGGGTGGTCTGTTCCAGATTTGAACAGGGCGGCGCATTAATGGATGGCTATTCTCAATGGAACGAGCGGGAAAAACGGCCCTATGTGATTCTTGCCAGTGATAAAAATAATTTTTTCAGAAGTCGTTTTGATGCTGCCCATGAACTGGGCCATCTGGTGTTACACCGCTATATTGAACGCCTTGACTGCATCAATTTCAAACCGATTGAATCCCAGGCACACAAATTTGCCGCTTGCTTCATGTTACCCGAAGAATCATTTTCTGTAGAGCTGTCTACCCATCCTACTCTTGAGAACTTTATTGCACTCAAAAATCGTTGGGGTATGTCGGCGCAATCTATGATTTGCGTGCAAAAGAACTGCAATTGATCTCACCTGAGGACTATCAGCGGCTATATAAAGGGATCTCCGCCCGAGGTTGGCGTAAAGGAGAACCTTTGGATGATATAAAAAGACCCGAATCAGTGCGCTTAATGCCCCGATGTATAACTCTGCTATTAGAATCAGGAACCTTTACCAAAAGTAGTTTGATTGAAAAGCTCAAGTTCCCTAAGGGGATCTTGAAGAAATTTGCTCATTGCCGAAAGGATTTTTATCAGAACCGGCTTTGCTAAGTTTTAATGCAAAAATTCAACTTAAAAACAGCCTTGGCGTGGCTCAGATGCCATCAGTTCGCTCAAATGTTATCGATATGTTTTCCAAAAAATAACTCTTTTAAACGAAAATACGATGTTTCTGCAATTGACGAGATCATTTTTTTTGCTTTAGCGGCTTGATAAGCCCTTCGAGTCCTTCGATTTTAATGGCAAGCGTTATTGACATCAGTTCCCCCAGCCGGCCCTGGGGGAATTCACCTTTACGGGCAAACCACAGCAGGTAGGGCTCGGGCAGATCGATAAGCGCCCGGCCCTGGTATTTGCCGAACGGCATTTCGGTATTGGCGATGGCCACCAGATCTTCTTTTTCCATGGTTTATTCCTCTTGGGCCGGCCTGTGTTTCATTCGCCCAGCAGACGCATCATTTCCGCCTCGTCAATGACCGGTATATTCAGCTGCTGCGCCTTGGTCAGCTTGGAGCCGGCCGCCCCGCCCGCAATCACCAGATTGGTCTTGGCCGAGACGCTGCCGCTGACCTTGGCGCCGAGCGCCATCAGGCGATCCTTGGCTTCGTCCCTTGAAAGTCCGGTCAAGGAGCCGGTCAGCACGATGGTCTTGCCGGCGAACGGGTTGCCCTCCCCGGCCGGCGCCGACGCCGGCGCCGGCCAGTGTATACCTATGGCGGGGCTGACCAGCTCGGCGATCACGTCCAGGTTATGCTGCTCGTCAAAAAAATTGCGTACATGGGTGGCCACCACTTTGCCGATATCCTGTACGCTCACCAGTTGGTCGATATCAGCGGCGTACAGCGCATCCAGGGTCTTGAATTCCGCCGCCAGATTGGCGGCGGTGGCCTCCCCCACCTCGCGAATGCCCAAGGCATAAAGAAAACGGGCAAAGGTGGTCTGCTTGGCGGTCTCCAGGGCGGTCAGCAGGTTCTGCGCCGATTTTGGCCCCATGCGCTCGAGCCGGGCCAGGATCTCTTTATTCAGGCGGAACAGATCGGCCGGGGTCTTGACCAGCTCGCGCTCGACCAGCTGATCGATGATTTTATCGCCCATGCCGTCGACGTCCAGCGCCCGGCGCGATACAAAATGCTTCAACGCCTCCTTGCGCTGGGCGCCGCAGACCAGGCCGGCGGTACAGCGCACCACCGCTTCCCCTTCCACCCGCTCGACGTCGGAGCCGCACACCGGGCAATGGGTGGGAAAAACGATCGGGCGCGCGTCGCCCGGACGCCGCTCCAGCACCACGCCCACCACCTGCGGGATCACGTCGCCGGCGCGGCGGATAATCACCGTATCACCGATTTTAAGCCCCAGCCGTTCGATTTCGTCGGCATTATGCAACGTGGCGTTGCTGACCATGGCGCCGGACACCAATACCGGCTCAAGGCGCGCCACCGGCGTCACCGCGCCGGTGCGGCCGACCTGGAACTCAACGTCGCGCACCCGGGTCAGCTGTTCCTGCGCCGGGAATTTATAGGCAATGGCCCAGCGCGGCGCGCGGGCGACAAAACCCAGCCGCTGCTGGAGCGCCAGTGAGTCAACCTTGATAACCACGCCGTCGATATCAAAACCCAGCGCGGCGCGTTGTTCCTGGACGTGGCGATAAAACGCCAGCACCTGTTCGGCGCCGGTGCATAGCGTGATACGGTCGCTGACCGGCACGCCCCAGGATTTGAACAGCTGCAGGCGTTGCCAATGGCTGGCGGGCAGTTCCCCGCCTTCCAGCAGGCCGACGCCGTAGGAGAAAAAGGTCAGCGGCCGCCTGGCGGTGATGGCCGGATCCAGTTGGCGCAGCGAGCCGGCGGCGGCGTTGCGGGGGTTGGCGAATACCTTGCCGCCCTCGCGTTTGGCATCGTCGTTTAACCGCTGGAAACCGGCTTCCGACATAAACACTTCGCCGCGGATCTCCAGCCGCTCGGGGATCGGGCCGTTACCGTCCTGTAAGCGCAGGGGTATGGTGCGGATGGTGCGCACGTTGGCGGTAATGTCTTCCCCGGTGGCGCCGTCGCCCCGGGTGGCGGCGCGGGTCAGCCGACCGTTTTCGTACAGCAGGCTGACCGCCAGGCCGTCGAGCTTCAGCTCGCAGCAGAATACCAGGTCGTCATCGTTTTTCAGGCGATCGCGCACCCGCTTGTCAAACGCCAGGAACCCGGCTTCATCAAACACATTATCCAGCGACAGCATCGGCACTTCATGGCGGATCTGGTTAAACGCGGTCAGCGGCGCGCCGCCGACGCGCTGGGTGGGAGAATCGGCGGTAAGCAGATCGGGATGCTGCGTTTCCAGCTCGCGCAGTCGCGCCATCAGCCGATCGTACTCGGCATCCGGCACCTGCGGCTCGTCCATCACATGATAATAATATTCATAGCGACGCAGCAGGACGCGCAGGGCGTCAATTTGTTGATCGATTGGTTCCATTGCCCACCATCAGCGAAAAAAACCCCCCGCAAGCGGGGGGCGGGAAAATCAGGCGCAGCGGCGGCCGTTAGCGTCAGGCGCCGGCATTGACATCAAGTACGTCGCGAATGCGCGCCTTATAGATATCAAGTTTCTGCGGCGTCATCATCCGGCGCTCATCGTCAAGCACTACGCCGCCGCAGTCGTCCGCAATGCGCTGCGCTGACTGCAGCATCAGCTTGAAGTTCTGATGAGCGTCGCCATAGGAAGGCACCATCATGAACATGGAGACGCCAGGCGTGGTGAAAGCCGCCATTTCTTCGGGATCAAAGGATCCGGGTTTGACCATATTCGCCAGGCTGAAGAGCACCGGCCCACTGCCCGCCGGATTCAGGTGGCGATGGAAGATATTCATTTCACCAAACTGGAAGCCGGCCTGCAGCACGCTTTGCAGCAGTTCCTCGCCGCCAATGACGGTGCCGTTATGGGCCGCGACATGCAGCACCAGGACGGTTTCCTTGCGCTTGACCGGTTGGGCGGGCTGCGCCGGCGCGTCCGGCGCCTGTAGTGGGTCTTCGTCGCGCTCTTCCTCGTGGGAACCGAACGAAACGGGAGCCGCCGGCGGTTCGTCAGGCAACACCGCCTGGCGCCGCTTTTTGAAAAACGAGGTTTTCGGCCGCGGCGCCGGGACGGGATCGGTTATCTCCTCCTCCTGCCCGCGGTCGGCATCCTCGTCATCAAGCAGGGGATCGTAATGATTGCCCGCACGGGTTTCCGGCCTGTTGCCGAAACCCGGTTCTTGCGGGGCGCGCGGTCCGCGCGCATGGCCGCCCGGGACACGAATATCGGGCTCCCGCGCGTCATAACGCCCCAAGGCGGGCTCGTCGGTACGGACCTTCGTTACCCTGACTTCGCCCACACCTTCGTCGCGCTCTTCCAGCGGAGGCTCGTCTCGATCCTGGCGGTCTTGTTTCAGTCGTTTAACCGGGCGATCGCGGAAAACCGATGAGCGTTCTTTACGGCTGGTCCACAGGCCGTGTAGTAGCAACGCTATGATAGCGATCGCACCAACAACGATTAATATCAGACGCAAATCCTGCATCATTGCCATCTCAGTTGTTCTAATTCATTGCCACGGCGGCAAACATTTACTCTCTTAACTCTATTGGCCTGCGTAGACAAGTGCAAGTCCGCACGGTACTTTCTGACAATAAAGATAGCATCGGCACAGTTTTTTGCTGTTTTTTCATCCAAAAGTGCTAAAACCACAAACGGCCGGGGTGGCCGTTGCGTCCGTTTCCCTTTTTATCCGTATAAAAAATGGCCGAAAAAAATGATTAACAACACAAAATCCCGTAGCGGTTTCCATTATTTTGTTCGCGGCTGGCATTTAATCACGCTGCCGGGCATCAAACGCTACGTTGTACTGCCGCTTATCATGAACATCGTACTGCTGGGCGGCGCGTTCTGGTGGCTGTATTCCCGCCTGAATATCTGGATCCCCCGGCTGCTGGAACATATCCCCGGCTGGCTGCAATGGCTGGGCTATTTGCTATGGCCGCTCTGCGTCCTGGCGGTGCTGCTGGTGTTCAGCTATTTTTTCAGCACCATCGCCAACTGGATTGCCGCGCCGTTCAGCGGCCTGCTGGCGGAACAGCTTGAAGCGCGGCTTACCGGCCATACCCCGCCCGACGGCGGGATAATGAGCATAATCCGGGATACGCCGCGCATCCTGCGCCGCGAATGGCTTAAACTGGCGTATTACCTGCCGCGGGCGCTGGCGCTGCTGCTGTTGCACCTGATACCGGCCTTCGGCCAGACCGTGGCGCCGTTGCTCTGGTTTTTGTTCGGTGCCTGGATGATGGCCATCCAGTACAGCGATTATCCCTTCGATAACCATAAAGTTCCTTTTGTGACCATGCGCCGCGCATTGGCGCGCCATAAAACCCAGAATATGCAGTTCGGCGCCCTGGTGTATCTCTGTACGGTTATCCCGTTGCTCAACCTGGTGATTATGCCGGTGGCGGTATGCGGCGCCACCGCGATGTGGGTCGACAGGTATCGTGCCGATTTCGCGCTATCGCCGCCGGTGAAGTGACGCCCGGCCCGGAGCGGTATGTTCTTAAAACTTATGTCTTAATAACATATCGATATACTATTCTTTTACTTCCGTCGGCCATGCGAAAGGGTATGCTTTGGTTATCTTTCCCCCTGATTTGCACTTACAGTAAAGGACTGGCCATGAGCAATATTTACGAAGACAATTCCTACACCATCGGCCATACGCCGCTTGTTCGCCTAAACCGCATCGGCAACGGTCGTATTCTGGCGAAAGTGGAATCCCGTAATCCGAGCTTCAGCGTGAAATGCCGCATCGGCGCGAATATGATTTGGGACGCGGAAAAACGCGGCGTGCTGAAACCGGGTGTGGAACTGGTGGAGCCCACCAGCGGCAATACCGGTATCGCCCTGGCCTATGTCGCGGCGGCCCGCGGCTACAAGCTGACCCTGACCATGCCGGAAACCATGAGCACCGAACGCCGTAAATTGCTCAAGGCCCTGGGCGCCAGCCTGGTGCTGACCGAGGGACCAAAAGGCATGAAGGGAGCCATCGCCAAGGCTGAAGAAATCGTGGCCACCGATCCCAAGCGTTTCCTGATGCTGCAGCAGTTCAGCAACCCGGCCAACCCGGCCATCCACGAACAGACCACCGGTCCGGAAATCTGGGAAGACACCGACGGCGACGTTGACGTGTTTATCGCCGGCGTCGGCACCGGCGGCACCCTGACCGGGGTTAGCCGTTATCTGAAAAACACCAAGGGTAAAGCGGTAATTTCGGTGGCGGTTGAACCCACCGACTCACCGGTTATCACCCAGGCGCTGGCCGGTGACGAAATCAAGCCGGGCCCGCATAAAATCCAGGGCATCGGCGCCGGGTTTATCCCGGAAAACCTCGATTTAAGCCTGATTGACCGGGTGGTGAAGATTACCAACGACGAGGCTATTTCCACCGCCCGTCGCCTGATGGAAGAAGAAGGCATCCTTGCCGGTATCTCCTCCGGCGCCGCGGTTGCCGCCGCGCTGAAATTGCAGGAAGATCCGGCTTTCGCCGACAAGACCATCGTCGTGGTGCTGCCCTCCTCCGGCGAACGTTATCTCAGCACCGCGCTGTTTGCCGACGTGTTTACCGAAAAAGAGCTGCAGCAGTAAAATCCATCGTCGCTTATGTGCGCTTCGACCACAAAAAAGCACCCGCTCGGGTGCTTTTTTGTGGAGTAGATCAAACTTTTGCCCCCTGCATAATTGATTTTGTTGGCTCTGTCTTGTATTTAAGCAGACAATTATTTCGATGTATGAAATTAATCAGGCTATTAATTGTTCTGCTAGCTGAATCGATTAACGCCCTATGGATTTTTGCTGAAAAGCGGCATAATGGCAGATGGCGGCACGGCATAACAAAGCCATCACAAGATTTAGCCGGAAATGCTTTTATACCGTTTTTTACTCGCATACATCTTTGTCTTTGTAACATACTCAGGCACGAACCATATAGGCTAAAGTCCATGTTTTACGCTAAACTTTAGCCCCACAACACTGATATCATCTAATAAGTTGGGGAAACATAATGTTCCAGCAAGAAGTTACGATTACCGCACCTAATGGTCTGCACACCCGCCCTGCCGCTCAGTTTGTCAAGGAAGCCAAAGGCTTCGTTTCCGATATCACCGTGAGCTCCAACGGCAAAAGCGCCAGCGCCAAAAGTCTGTTCAAACTGCAAACGCTGGGCCTGACCCAAGGTACCGTGGTCGCTATTATCGCCGAAGGGGAAGACGAGCAAAAAGCTGTGGAACATCTGGTCAAACTGATGGCAGAGCTTGAGTAATCAAGGCCCGTTTTTTTACGTTAACGCGAGTCACGAGTGAGTAAGGTAGGGTTATGATATCAGGCATATTAGCATCACCGGGCATCGCCTTTGGTAAGGCGCTCTTGCTAAAGGAAGATGACATCGTCATCAACCGGAAAAAGATCTCTGCAAGCCAAGTTGAGCAGGAAGTCGAGCGTTTTCTGGCTGGGCGAACCAAAGCATCCGCGCAGCTGGAAGCGATCAAAACCAAAGCTGGCGAAACCTTCGGTGAAGAAAAGGAAGCAATCTTCGAAGGCCATATCATGTTATTGGAAGACGAAGAGCTTGAGCAGGATATCATAGCCCTTATCAAAGAAGACCTGGCCACGGCGGACGCCGCCGTTTACAGCGTTATCGAGACCCAGGCCAAGGCGCTGGAAGAGCTTGACGACGAATATTTGAAGGAACGCGCCACGGACGTGCGCGATATCGGCAAGCGCCTGCTGCGCAATATCCTCGATATGCCGATCATTGATTTAAGCGCCATCGCCGACGAAGTGGTGCTGGTGGCAACCGATTTAACGCCTTCCGAGACGGCCCAGCTCAATCTTGACAAAGTGCTGGGTTTTGTCACCGATCTGGGCGGGCGTACCTCCCATACGTCCATTATGGCCCGCTCTCTCGAGCTGCCGGCCATCGTGGGCACCGGCAACGTGACCAAAAGCGTGGTCAACGGCGATTATCTGATTCTTGATGCCGTTAACAACCAGGTGTACGTCAATCCGACCCCTGATCAAATCGAAGAACTCAAGGCGCTGCACAGCCAGTATGTGCTGGAAAAGACCGAGCTGGCCAAGCTGAAAGACCTGCCGGCCATTACCCTCGACGGCCATCAGGTGGAAGTGTGCGCGAACATAGGCACCGTGCGCGACGTTGCCGGGGCCGAGCGCAACGGCGCCGAAGGCGTGGGCCTTTATCGCACCGAGTTCCTGTTTATGGACCGCGACTCGCTGCCGACCGAGGAAGAACAGTTCCAGGCGTATAAAGCCGTGGCGGAATCCCTGAGCACCGGTTCGATTATCGTGCGCACCATGGATATCGGCGGCGATAAAGATTTGCCATATATGAACCTGCCGAAAGAAGACAATCCGTTCCTGGGCTGGCGCGCCATCCGCATCGGCCTGGATCGCAAGGAAATGCTGCACGCGCAGCTGCGCGCCATCCTGCGCGCGTCGTCCTTCGGTAAGCTGCGCATCATGTACCCGATGATCATCTCGGTGGAAGAGGTGCGTGAGCTGAAGGTGGAACTGGACCTGCTGAAAGCGCAGCTGCGCGAGGAAGGCAAATCGTTCGACGAGGCTATCGAAGTGGGCGTGATGGTGGAAACGCCGGCCGCGGCGACCATTGCCCATCACCTGGCAAAAGAAGTTGATTTCTTTAGTATTGGGACAAACGACTTAACTCAGTATACTCTTGCGGTGGATCGCGGTAACGAGTTAATTTCGCATCTTTATAACCCTATGGCACCGGCGGTGCTGACGCTGATTAAACAGGTTATCGACGCATCTCACGCGGAAGGTAAATGGACTGGTATGTGTGGCGAGCTGGCAGGTGATGAACGTGCTACACTACTGTTATTAGGGATGGGACTGGATGAATTCAGCATGAGTGCTATCTCTATCCCGCGCATCAAGAAAATTATTCGTAATACGAATTTTGGCGATGCAAAGGCGTTAGCAGAGGAAGCTTTAGCTCAGCCGACCGCGGACGAGCTGATGAATCTGATAAACAAATTCATTGAAGAAAAAACGCTCTGCTGATTTCACGACGCTGACCCGCTATAAATGCTTAGGAGAAGATCATGGGTTTGTTCGATAAACTGAAATCTCTGGTTTCCGATGATAAGAAAGACATGGGAAGCATAGAAATTGTTGCACCCCTTTCAGGTGAAATTGTTAACATTGAAGATGTGCCTGACGTTGTTTTTGCCGAAAAGATCGTGGGCGACGGCATTGCCATTAAACCCAGCGGTAACAAAATGGTGGCACCGGTTGACGGCACCATTGGGAAAATTTTTGAAACCAACCATGCTTTTTCCATCGAATCCGATAGCGGGATCGAGCTTTTTGTCCATTTCGGCATCGACACCGTCGAACTGAAGGGCGAAGGCTTCAAGCGTATCGCACAGGAAGGTCAGCGCGTCAAGAAAGGCGACGTGGTGATAGAGTTTGATCTGCCGTTACTGGAAGAGAAAGCCAAATCCACTTTGACTCCGGTCGTGATTTCCAATATGGATGAAATCAAGGAACTGATTAAGCTGACCGGCAGTGTTGTTGTAGGTGAAACACCCATTATTCGTATAAAGAAATAATACCAGGCAACCCAGTCCCCTCCGGGCGCTACGGCGTCCGGCGCAAACGGCACCCAGGCGGGCGCCGTTTCTCTTTGCTAAATCCGCTGTTGCCATGATTTCCCTTTTACACGTTTGCATTGAGACCGGTTATCACGGGTCTACCGCGCCATTGGACTGATGTGGTCTGGCAATATCAAGCCCTGTGGAAGTGAATGTCGCCGCGATGAGGTTTATGCCGCCCACAAGCGCCAACGAAAACCCGCGACAACATAAGCCCCCCGCCAAGGCCGGCCGCTTCACATTTCCATCCAGGATAAAAGACGCGTCCGTTTATGTACTAGCACGCGGCCTATGCAGCAGCCACAGGATAAACATTCCGCAATCACGCCAGGCTGAAACAATTGGCCGGCAAGACAGTTGCTCAATTGGGCAAAAAAAACCTACCTGATTCAACGCCATCTGCACAATCGTCCGTAAACAGGCGTCGCATTTAGGCCCAGCGGGGGATGCGGATGCGGATAATCAGGCCGCCGTTGGCGCCGTTAAATGCCTCCACCTGGCCGTTGTGGACCAGTACCGCCTTGCGGGCAATAGCCAGTCCCAGCCCGTAGCCTTTGCCGTTGAGCGGCGAATTCACCCGCACGAAGGGGTCGAAAATACTGGAGAGTTTGCTCTCCTCCACGCCCGGTCCCTGATCGGCGACGGTGATATCCAACTGGCTATCCACCCGCGCCAGCGTCACGCTGACGCGCTGTCCGTGGGTAGAAAAACGCACGGCGTTGCGAACGATATTTTCCACCGCGCGCCGCAGCATTTCCGCATTGCCTTTTACGGTATAGTCCTCCGGCTGGGCGGCGCTTAGCGCAATCGCCACCCCTGGCACCTGCGCTTCATAGCGCGCGTCGTTGACCACCGCCTCCACCAGTCCGTAGAGATCAAAATAGTCTTCGCCGGGGGATCCCTGGTGCTCGGCGCGGGTTAACGCCAGCAGTTCGCCAATCATCCGGTCCAGCCGGCCGGCCTCATGTTCGATGCGGTCCAGGGACGCATAGACGTTTTTCGGATTCTGGTGCGCCAGGCCGATGGCCAGCTGCAGGCGCGCCAGCGGCGAGCGCAACTCGTGTGAAACGTCATGCAGCAACGCTTCCCGGTCGCTGACCAGGACCTGCAGCCGTTCGGCCATGGCGTCAAAATCTCGGGCCACATCGGTAATTTCGTCGTGGCGCCGCCGCATCACCGGCAGCAGGCGGATACTTAAATCGCCGCGGGACACCCGTTCAAACGCCCGTCGGAGCATCAGCATCGGCCGGGTCAGGTTCCAGGCCAGCAGCATGCTGAACAGCAATCCTCCCGTCAGGCCCAGCCAGAACAGCGGGCTTGGCATATGCAGAATGCTGCTGCGGCGTCCCTGGCGCGATTCATGGCGCAGGCCGACCAGATCGTAGCTGAGCAGATAATGGCGTCCGTCGGCGGCGGTGACCTGCCGGCTATCGATGTCGGGCGGTCCAAAGCGGATGGTGTCGTCCGCCACCGGCCCGGCGTCGTCCGGAACGATGGTGAAAAACTGCCGATCGGCGCCCGACCATCCGGCGCGCAGGGAGTCAAGCGCCGGCATTCCGCCGCTGGCCAGCACCGAGGCGGCGGAGTTGAGCTGCAGATTGGCGATGCGGCGGGCGATGCTTTCCTCCGGCGGTTCATGGTGGCTGCCGTAGAGGGAAAACACCACCCAGAGCAGTTGGGTAATGAGCAGGAAAATCAGCCAGAATCCCAGCAGGATCTTCCAGAACAGACGACCGCGAACCGCCATCAGCGAATCCGGTAACCGATGCTGCGCACGGTTTCAATGCTCAGGGTACTGCCGGGCAAAACGGATAATTTTTGGCGGATATTGCTGATATGCACATCGACGCTGCGATCGTAGGCTTCGCGGCGGCGGCCCAGCCCCTTCTCCGACAGATCGTCCTTCGAGACCACGCGATCGGGCGTGCGCATCAGCAGTTCCAGTAAGTTGAACTCAGAGGCCGTCAGGTCAAACGCCACCCCCTGCCATTGGCTGGCGCGCGTGGCGGGGTTGAGGGTCAGTTCGCCGTAGCGTACCGTCCCCGCCTCTGCCGGCTCGTTGCGCTGCTCGTCAAACCGGCGCATCACGGCGCGCAGCCGCGCCACCAGTTCGCGGGGATAACAGGGTTTGGGCATATAGTCGTCGGCGCCCATTTCCAGCCCGATGACCCGGTCGATATTATCGCCCTTGGCGGTCAGCATGATTATCGGGATGCGGCTGCTTTTGCGCACCTGGCGCAGCACGTCGGTGCCGCTCATATCCGGCAGCATGATATCCAGCACCATGGCGGTATAGTCGCCGGACAACGCGCCGATGATGCCCTCCTTCCCGGTCAGGGCCAGCGACGTGGCAAATCCTTCCGCGCCCAGGTATTCGCTGAGCATCTTGCCCAGTTCCTGATCATCGTCAACCAGCAAAATTTTCATGTTTTTCTCCATAACAACGGCGTCTCGTCTCATCGGGCCTAAGCATGGCATAAATCCGCGCCCGGCAGGCGAATTATCCCCTTATGAAGACCGTTAATCCGGAAAGTCGTTCAGGCCTGGTCGAATACGCCGGTGGAAAGATAGCGATCGCCGCGATCGCAGATAATCGCCACAATCAGGCGGCCCGGCGCCTCACGTGCGATACGCAGCGCGCCGGCCACCGCGCCGCCGGAGCTGACGCCGCAGAAAATCCCCTCCTCGCGCGCCAGTCGGCGCATGGTGGTCTCGGCTTCCTGCTGGCTGATATCCATAATAGCGTCAACCGCTTCGGGGCGGTAGATACCCGGCAGATAGGCCTGCGGCCAGCGGCGGATGCCGGGAATGGCGCTGCCTTCGGCGGGCTGGAGTCCAATCACCCGCACGCCGTCGTTGCGGCTTTTCAGGAACTGGCCGACGCCGGTGATCGTGCCGGTGGTGCCCATGGAAGAGACAAAGTGGGTAATGCCGCCGGCGGTTTGCCGCCAGATTTCCGGACCGGTGGTGGTAAAGTGGGCATATGAATTATCGGGATTATTAAACTGATCCAGCACTTTGCCTTCACCGGCCCGCCCCATCTCCTGCGCCAGGTCGCGCGCGCCTTCCATGCCCGCCTCCCGGCTGACCAGCACCAGCTCGGCGCCATAGGCGCGCATCGCCGCCTGCCGCTCCATGCTCATGTTCTCCGGCATCAACAGCCGCAGCCGATAGCCCTTTATGGCGGCTATCATGGCCAGCGCAATGCCGGTATTGCCGCTGGTGGCTTCGATAAGCCGATCGCCGGGCGCGATTTCGCCGCGCAGCTCCGCTTGCCCGATCATCGCAAGCGCGGCGCGATCCTTGACCGAACCGGCCGGGTTGTTGCCTTCGAGCTTAACCCGGATCTCGCAGCCGGTGTCCGCGCCCATACGGTTTAAGGTTACCAGGGGGGTATTGCCGATGCATTGCTCAAGGGTGGTCACGTTTTTATTCCATAATAAAACAGGCGGCCACCGGGCCGCCTGTTGCGAGAAGTGGGGATGGTAAAGAACTTATCAAGCGCTTTCGGCGAAAGCAACCGGTTGCAGCGCCTTATCGCCCACATACAGGCGGGCGTTTTGCGCGCCGAGGTAATAACGCTCGCCGCGCTGGGGCGGCGTGACGCCCGGGCCGGACAGCACCACGCTAAGCGGCTCCGGGTGCCAGCCGACGGGTTGTACCAGCAATTGCCAATAATGACCGCGCGGGCTGATATCAATCACCTGCACCGGCAGCGGGCAACGGTCGCTGGCCTGCCCGCCGATGTCCATTTCCCAGGGGCGCAGGAACAAGTCCACGTGGCCCTGGTGGATGGGCGCATAATACAGCGGCCAATGGTACTGGCCGATATACAGTTGCGACCCGCGGATTTCGCCGTCCAGCCGGTTTACCTCGCCCATGAACTCCAGCACGAAGCGGGTTGCCGGCTCGCGCCAGACTTCCTGGGGCGTACCGACCTGCTCGATATTGCCCTGGCTCATCACCACCACCCGATCGGCCACTTCCATCGCTTCTTCCTGGTCGTGGGTGACAAACACGCTGGTGAATTTCAGCTCTTCGTGCAGCTGGCGCAGCCAGCGGCGCAGCTCCTTGCGCACCTGGGCATCCAGCGCGCCGAACGGCTCGTCGAGCAGCAGGATTTCAGGTTCCACCGCCAGCGCGCGCGCCAGCGCCACCCGCTGTTTTTGTCCGCCGGACAGCTGGGAAGGGAAACGGTTGGCCAGGTGGCCGAGCTGCACCATCTCAAGCAACTGCGCCACCTTCTGTTTTATGGCGCCGCCGCCGGGACGCGCGCGCCGCGGCAATACCGTCAGGCCGAAGGCGATATTATCGGCAACCGTCATATGGCGGAACAGCGCATAATGCTGGAACACAAAGCCGACGTGGCGATCGCGGGCATGGCGATGGCTGACATCCTGCCCGCCAAAACGCAGGTGGCCGCTGTTATGATGTTCAAGACCGGCGATGATGCGCAGCAGGGTGGTTTTGCCGGAGCCGGACGGCCCCAATAGCGCCACCATCTCGCCGGTGGGGATATCGAGTGAAATATTGTTCAGCACCTTGGTGCTGTCGAAATATTTGCTGATATTGTCGATTTCGATGCTCATAACGGCTCCCCTTGCCGAAGATGCGCCTGCTGGCGCGCCAGGCGCCACTGCAAACCGCTCTTCAGGAATAATGTGACGATAGCCATCAGCGTCAGCAGCGCGGCGGCGGTAAAGGCCCCCACGGTGTTGTAATCCTGATGTAATAATTCAACTTGCAACGGCAAGGTGTAGGTCTCGCCGCGAATCGAGCCGGAGACCACCGACACCGCGCCGAATTCGCCGATGGTGCGCGCGTTGGTCAGTATGACGCCGTATAATAGCGCCCAGCGGATATTGGGCAGCGTCACCCGGCGGAACATTTGCCAGCCGGAGGCGCCGAGCAAAATCGCCGCCTCATCCTCTTCGCTGCCCTGGCTGAGCATCACCGGCACCAGTTCGCGCACCACGAACGGACAGGTAACGAATACCGTCACCAGCACCATGCCCGGCCAGGCGAACATCAACTGGATGTTGTGCGCGTCCATCCAGCCGGCCAGCGGACCGTTCGAGCCGTAGAACAGCAGGTATAACAGGCCGGCCACCACCGGCGAGACGGCAAACGGCACATCCATCAGCGTCAGCAGCAACTGCCGGCCGCGGAAGTTGAAACGCGTCACCAGCCAGGCCATCAGGGTGCCGAACACCACGTTGACCGGCACGGCGATCAACGCCACCAGCACCGTCAGCCAGATGGCGTGCAGCATGTCCGAATCATTCAGGTTGCGCCATACCGGCGCCAACCCGTCCGCCAGGGCGGTGACGAAGATATAGCCCATGGGGATCACCAGGAACAACAGTGAAATCACCATGCCGGTGCCTACCAGTAGCCATTTGACCCAGTCGATGCGCACACGCTCGGCGCCGTTGAAAGTGGAAATATCCGCCATCAATGCCCTCCCAGGCGCCTGCCGAAGCGCGATTGCAAGACGTTAATGGCGAACAGCAACAGCAGCGACGCCGCCAGGATCACCGAGGCGATGGCGCTGGCGGCCGGATAATCGAACTCCTGCAGCCGGATAAAAATCATCAGCGAGGTGACCTCGGTTTTCCAGGCGATATTGCCGGCGATAAAAATCACCGCGCCAAACTCGCCCAGGCTGCGGGTAAACGACAGCGCGGTGCCGGCCAGCAGCGCCGGCGCCACCTCCGGCAACACCACGCGGCGAAACGATTGCCAGCGGCTGGCGCCCAGGGTCTGCGCCGCTTCCTCGTATTCCGGCCCCAGTTCCTCCAGCACCGGCTGCACCGTGCGCACCACGAACGGTATACTGGTAAAGGCCATGGCCACGGTTATGCCCAGCCAGGTGTAGGATACCTTGATGCCGAACTGCGCCAGCCAGGCGCCATAGAAGCCGGTGGTGGAAAACAGCGTCGCCAGGGTCAGGCCCGCCACCGCCGTGGGCAGGGCGAAAGGCAAATCCATCAGGCCGTCGAGCAGCCGGCGGCCGGGAAAGTCATAACGCGTCAGGATCCAGGCCATCAGCATGCCGAACGCGGCGTTGAACAACGAGGCCACGCCCGCCGACAGCAACGTGACCTTATAAGCCGCCAGCAGTTGCGGACTGGAGATCACCTCCCAATACTGCAGCCAGCTCATCTGCGCCAGCTGCATCACCAGCGCGCTTAACGGCAGTAACAAAATCAGGCAGACAAACAGCAAACTGCTGCCCAGGCTCAAGCCGAAGCCGGGCAGCACGCGTTTGCTTTGCAGGGCAAACATCAATGATGTCCCGCCGCGATGAGTTTATCGAGCTCGCCGCCGTTGCCGAAATGGGTGGTCATCACCTGCGGCCAGCCGCCGAACTGGTCTTCCACCCGGAACAGCTTGATGGCCGGGAATTTATCCTTTGCCGCGGTCATGATGGCGTCATTATTGACCCGGTAGTAAAAGTTGGCGATGGTCTGCTGCGCCGCCGGGCTGTAAAGGTAATTCAGATAAGCTTTCGCCGCCTCCAGGGTGCCGTTTTTCTCGACGTTTTTATCTACCCAGGCTACCGGGAACTCCGCCAGGATATTCACCGCCGGCACGATCACGTCATATTTGTCGGCGCCATACTGGTTACGAATATTATTGACCTCCGACTCAAAGGAAATCAGCACGTCACCCTGGCCCCGCTCGGCAAAGGTGGTGGTGGCGCCGCGTCCGCCGGTATCGAATACCTCGACGTTGCCGATGAACTTCTGCATCCAGGCGCGGGTTTTGGCTTCGTCCCCGCCGTCCGCCAGGCTGGCGGCGCCCCAGGCGCCCAGATAGGTATAGCGCCCGTTGCCGGAGGTCTTCGGGTTGGGAAACACCAGCTTCACGTCGTCGCGCACCAGATCGTTCCAGTCATGGATATTTTTGGGGTTGCCCTTGCGCACCAGGAACGCCATGGTTGAATAGAACGGAGAGCTGTTGTTGGGCAGCCGGCTTTGCCAGTCCGCCGGGATAAGATCGCCGCGGTCGTGCAGGATTTGCACGTCGGTGACCTGGTTATAGGTCACCACGTCCGCTTTCAGGCCCTGCAATATCGCCAGCGCCTGTTTGGAGGAGCCGGCGTGGGATTGTTTGATGGTCAGCTTGTCGCCGGGATGCTGCGTTTCCCACTGCTGTTCAAACCCTGGGTTCAGGGCCGCGAACAGCTCGCGCGACACGTCATAGGAGCTGTTGAGCAGTTCGGTCGCGTGCGCCGGCCCGCAGGCCAGCAATACCGCGGCGATGCAACTCTTGACTGCACGGCTTGAAACCAGCGTTCGATTCATGGAATACCTATGTGTTGGTGATAAAACCCGCCTTATGGTGATACAGTTTATTTATAACAGGCCTATAACCTGTAACGGTTTTTTATACCTTTTTCTGCTTTGAGAGCAGGAAAAGCTATAAGCACGCGCATGGTGCATAAAAGCGTATTATCCGGCGTTCCCGGCGTGCCAGACAATCTTGCTGACCTGCCAGCTTTTCAGCGTATCGTCGGAAGGCATCAGCTCGTCGGGACCATGCCAGGTACCGGAAAACACATAACTGACATGGCTGCTCTGCGGCGCGGCGCACACCACCTGGTCCTCGCCGGCGCCCCGCGCGCAGGCGCCGAAGGCTTTGGGATACAGGCTGCTGAACGGCGTGCCGATTTTGACGCCCCAGGCGCTGGCGACGGCGCTGTCGGTCACTTCCACGCGTTCGACCTTGCCCGCCTGCGGGCCGTAAAACGTCATCATGACCCGGTCGTCTTTCAACGCCTGGTAAAACGCGACGATGCCGCCGTTGCGCGTCTCCATGCCGCCGCGCAGACGGTAACCGCCGCCCAGGGCACTATCCAGCGCTTCGTGATCAAGGGGCGTGGCGGCGGTCACCTTGCCGACGCCGCTATCGCCGACGGTGGTGCTCCCGCCGAACCAGTTGAACGGTGACAGGCTGGACCAGGAGACATTGGACAGGGTCGAACAGCCCGCCAAAAGAATGGGAAGCCCGATAATCAACGGGCGCAGCTGCTTCATGTATAACTCCTTAACAAAAAATTCCGCTAAGCGTTTGCGGTATTGGCTACCTCAAGCGTCTTAAAGTGCCATTAATCGGGTTTTGTGACAAACCCCCGTGGTTGATCCGGCGGCATGGCGCCCGGTCGTTATGGGCTGGCGCGCCAAACGGCGCGTTAATGTCTGATTTACCGGACCCGTTATGGCTTCAGGCTCGCAATTCACGCGCCCTGTGCCATGCTTTACTCTTGATGGTAAAAATACATTATCAGGATTTTACCCGGCCCGCGCCGCCGTTTCCGGCGCATGGGCCGATGTAAAAGGAGAACTCGGGATGAAAAAGATGACGATTGCCGCGCTTTTTGCTTTATGCAGCCTGCCGGCGCTGGCCGAAACCGGCGGTTTCCACGGCGACGAGCCGCCGCCGCCCCCGGACAAGCAGCAAAGCGGCTTTAAAGGCTCAAGCGATGCCAAACAGGTCACCATCAAGCAGGCCAAGGGGATGAAAGACAATACCTGGGTTACCCTGCAGGGCAATATCGAGAAGAAGCTGGGCGGGGATAACTATTTGTTCCGCGACCATACCGGCAGTATCGAGCTTGAAATCGACAAGGATAAATGGAATGGGCAGGATGTCTCTCCCAAGGATTTAGTGGTTATCAGCGGCAAGCTGGATAAAGACCATCACAGCATTAACGTGGATGTGGAACATCTCCTGAAACAATAAGCCGCCTGGGGCCGGTATATGCCCGCCGGCCCCTTCCCCGCCGCGCTCAGTACTCCTGATCCTCGATAAGCCGCTTGCCCAGGGTCACGCTTTCGACCAGTTCGTATTCCAGCTTCTCGTACATGCCGATCACCGCCTCGTTATCCTCGCGCACCATCAGGTGCACCTTCGGGCAGCCGCGCGCGATAAGCTTTTTCTCCAGGCGGCTTATCAGCGCGTTGGCAATGCCGCGGCCGCGAAAATCAGGATGCACGCCGAGATAATAGGCCGAGCCGCGATGGCCGTCGTAGCCGCCCATGATTGAGCCGACCACTTCTCCCGCCACTTCGGCCACCATAAACAGATCGGCGCCGCACTGCATCTTGCGCTCGATATCCATTTCAGGATCATTCCAGGGACGCAGCAAATCGCAGCGTTCCCAAAGCGTGATCACTTCCTCAAAATCATCTTGGCGAAATACACGGATTTCCATAGCTGACCGCCGTAATGTCATGCAAATAAAACTAATAGCCTGATTATCGCGTTATTTCCCCTGAAGGCAAATAACATCGTCGCCGGCGGGACCATTTATTGTTTATTAACCTGATAACCGGTCTTTTCAGCGTCATGGCGGGTAATAGATGGACATAGTTCCGCCATCGATCGCCGGCGGTTCTTATGTTATACCCTAACATTTGGCGCCAGCCTCTTCGCATTTGGTCTGTTTTTGTTATGGTCATGAAAAAAGTCATACCCCCCGCACCCCTGAATATCCTGCAAACCCGTCGTCAGATGTTGCTGTCGTGCCTGGCGCTGGCCTCGCTGACCAGCCGGCCGGGTTTTGCCGCAGGCAGGCTGCTGCCGGCAAGCCAAGGCGCGCCCCGACCCGCCGGCGCGCCGCACTGCGTTATGATCGATCCCGGCCATGGCGGCATCGATCCCGGCGCCATCGGCCATCAGGGCGCCAAGGAGAAACACGTGGTATTGGCGATAGCCAATAGGGTGCGCGATAACCTGGCGCGGCACGGCCACATCCAGACCCGGCTGACCCGCGAGCAGGACGAATTCATCCCCCTGTTCCGGCGCGTCGAGCTTGCCCACGAGCACCGGGCGGATCTGTTCGTCTCCATTCACGCCGACGGTTTTACCAGCCCTGAGGCCGCGGGCGCATCGGTATTCGCCCTGTCCAATCGCGGCGCCAGCAGCGCCATGGCCGGTTATCTGTCGCAAAAGGAAAACGCCGCCGACGACGTGGCCGGCGGTCAGTACCGACAGCAGGATAACTATCTGCAACAGGTATTGTTTGATCTGGTGCAGACCGATACCATTAAAAACAGCCTGACGCTGGGCCGCCACCTGCTCAACCATATCCGGCCGGTGCATCAGTTGCACAGCCAGCATACCGAGCAGGCGGCGTTCGCGGTGCTGAAATCCGCCTCAATCCCGTCGGTGCTGGTGGAAACCTCCTTTATCACCAACCACCGGGAGGAGCAGTTGCTGGAAACGTCGGCGTTCCAGGACCGTATCGCGCTGGCCATCAGCGGCGGCATCCTGGACTTCTTCGCCTATTTCGACGCCCATGAGCGTCATGCGGCCGGCACCCCGCGCCGTTAAGGATAGCCGCGGCGGTTGGTACCGGGAGCCGACGCGGTTATACTGCTCGGGCCTCCATATCTCCGCGCGGGCACGACGCCCGCGCGCAACCAACCAGGGCTTGCGACATGATTTCACCTGATATCGGACACATCAAGGGCTTCCTGCTGGATCTGCAGGACAGAATCTGCGATGCCCTGGCCGGCGAAGACGGCGGTGCCTTCAGGGAAGACCTGTGGACGCGCGAAGAGGGCGGCGGCGGACGCACCCGCGTACTGCGCCAGGGCCGGGTATTTGAACAGGCCGGGGTCAATTTTTCCCATGTCGCGGGCGCCCGCCTGCCGGCCTCCGCCAGTGCGCACCGGCCCGAGCTGGCCGGACGGACATTCCAGGCGCTGGGCGTGTCGCTGGTGGTACATCCACTCAATCCGTATGTCCCCACCAGCCATGCCAACGTGCGTTTTTTCCTCGCCGAGAAACCCGGCGCCGATCCGGTGTGGTGGTTTGGCGGCGGTTTCGATCTGACGCCGTTTTATGGTTTTCAGGAAGACGCGGTGCACTGGCACCAGACCGCCCATGACCTCTGCCGTCCGTTTGGCGACCATGTTTATTCCCGCTACAAAGCCTGGTGCGACGACTACTTCTTCCTGAAACACCGTAACGAGGCGCGCGGCATCGGCGGACTGTTTTTCGATGACCTCAACACGCCTGATTTTGAGCGGGCCTATGCCTTTACCCGCGCGGTGGGCGAGGGCTATCTGGATGCCTACCTGCCGATTGTCCGGCGGCGCAAGGCCGTGGCGTGGGGCGACCGGGAGCGCCAGTTCCAGCTCTATCGGCGCGGGCGCTATGTCGAATTCAACCTGGTCTGGGATCGCGGCACGCAGTTTGGGCTGCATTCGGGCGGGCGCACGGAATCCATCCTGATGTCGCTGCCCCCCGAGGTCAGGTGGGAATATGATTATCAACCAAGGCCGGATAGCCCGGAGGCGGCGCTGTATCGCGACTTCCTGCCGGTGCGCGACTGGCTGTCCCGAGGAGAACGCTGATGGCGATATGGGTCGACGCAGATGCCTGCCCCAAGGTCATCAAGGAGATTTTATTCCGCGCCGCGCAGCGTTTGTCGGTAATGGTGACGCTTGTGGCCAACCAGACTCTGGCGGTGCCGCCCTCGCCCTTTATCCGTACCCTGCGCGTTGCCGCCGGCTTTGACGTGGCGGACAATGAAATTGTCCGGCGCGTCGGCCCCGGGGATCTGGTGATCACCGCCGATATCCCGCTGGCGGCGGAAGTGCTGGAAAAAGGCGCGGTCGCGCTCAACCCGCGCGGCGAGCTGTACCGGCCCGAGACCATTCGCGAGCGGCTGACCATGCGCGATTTTATGGATACCCTGCGTTCCAGCGGCATCCAGACCGGCGGACCGCCGCCCCTCAGCCAGCGCGAACGGCAGGAATTCGCCCGCGAGCTGGACAAGTGGCTGGCAGGCAACAGGCTGGTTGGCGCGCCGTCCGCGCCCGGCGCGCGATAGCGCCGGCATCGATTGCCGGCGGCGGCCTGCCCGGCGCGCCCTGGTCCGCCCCTGGACTCAATGCCGATGCGGGTTGGGCATCGTTTTTGTCCATCATAATAATCAGAAAAAGCGCATTTCATTCTGCGTCTTGTTGAGGCAGTGTTATCCTTAGGTTAACTGTTACTTAGATCAGATGTATTATTTTCTTCATGGAGTTGAGAAATGAATCAGTTAGAAGCGCTAAAGCAATTCACTACCGTCGTGGCAGACAGCGGCGATATCGAATCGATTCGCCACTATACCCCGCAGGATGCCACCACCAACCCGTCGCTGATCCTCAAGGCCGCCAGCCTGACCGCCTACCAGCCGTTGTTTGAAGACGCGCTGGCGTATGCCCGCAAGCAGGGCGGCACCCGGGAAACGCAGATCATCAACGCCAGCGATAAGCTGGCAGTGAATATCGGCGTCGAAATCCTGAAAAGCGTGCCGGGACGCGTGTCCACCGAAGTGGACGCCCGTCTGTCGTTCGATCGCGGTATGTGTGTTGCCAAGGCGCGCAAACTGGTCGGCCTTTATCAGGGCCAGGGTATCGATAAATCCCGGATCCTGATCAAACTCGCCTCCACCTGGGAAGGGATCAAGGCGGCGGAAGAGCTGGAACGCGAAGGCATCAACTGCAACCTGACGCTGCTGTTCTCCTTCGCCCAGGCCCGCGCCTGCGCTGAAGCCGGGGTTTACCTGATTTCCCCCTTCGTCGGACGCATTTATGACTGGTATAACCAGCGTAAACCGATGAATCCGTACGACGTGGAACAGGATCCGGGCGTGAAATCGGTGCGCGCCATCTATGATTATTATAAAGAACATCGCTACCAGACGGTGATCATGGGCGCCAGCTTCCGCAAGACCGAACAGATCCTGGCGCTGGCCGGCTGCGATCGCCTGACCATTTCACCGGCGCTGCTGGAAGAACTGCATAATAGCGAGGAGCCGCTGGAACGTAAGCTCTCCCCTTCCACCGAAGGTTTTCACCAGCCCGCCCCGTTGTCCGAACCCGAATTCCGTTGGGAACACAACCAGGATCCGATGGCCGTTGATAAACTGGCCGAAGGCATTCGTCAGTTTGCGGTGGACCAGCAAAGCCTGGAAGACCTCCTGTCGGCCAAACTGTAATCTGTGGAGCATTCAATGACCTCTCGTAAAGTGCTTGCCAATGCCATCCGCGCCCTGAGCATGGATGCGGTACAAAAAGCCAATTCCGGCCACCCCGGCGCCCCGATGGGCATGGCGGATATCGCGGAAGTATTGTGGCGTGATTATTTGAACCATAATCCGGCCAACCCGAAATGGATGGACCGCGATCGTTTTATCCTGTCCAACGGCCACGGTTCCATGCTGCTCTACAGCCTGCTGCACCTGACCGGCTATAACCTGCCGATGGAGGAGTTGAAAAACTTCCGCCAGCTGCATTCCAAGACGCCGGGACATCCGGAGTACGGTTATACCGACGGCGTGGAGACCACCACCGGCCCGCTGGGCCAGGGCCTCGCCAACGCGGTGGGCATGGCGATCGCCGAACGCACCCTGGCGGCGCAGTTCAACCGTCCGGGCCATGACATCGTCGATCATCATACCTATGTCTTTTTAGGCGACGGCTGCATGATGGAAGGCATCTCCCATGAGGTGTCGTCGCTTGCCGGCACCATGAAGCTGGGTAAGCTGGTGGCGTTCTACGACGACAACGGCATTTCCATCGACGGTCATGTGGAAGGCTGGTTTAACGACGATACCGCCAAACGTTTCGAGGCTTACGGCTGGCACGTGGTGCGCGGCGTTGACGGCCACGACAGCGACGCGGTGAAAGCGGCGATCGAAAAAGCGCGCGCGGTGACCGATAAGCCGTCGCTGCTGATGTGCAAGACGGTTATCGCCTTTGGCTCGCCGAATAAGGCCGGTACCCACGGCGCGCACGGCGCGCCGCTGGGCGCTGACGAAATAGCCGCCACCCGCAAGGCCATCGGCTGGAACGAGCCGCCGTTTGTCATCCCGCAGGACGTGTATGACGGCTGGGATGCCAAAAAAGCCGGCGCGGCCAAAGAGTCGGCCTGGAATGACAAATTCGCCGCCTACGAAACCGCCTTTCCGGAACTGGCTGCGGAGTTCACACGCCGTACCCAGGGCCAGCTGCCCGCCGACTGGCAGGCGCAGAGCAAGGCGTATATCGAGAAACTGCAGGCCAATCCGGCCAGTATCGCCAGCCGCAAAGCGTCGCAAAACGCCCTGGAAGCATTTGGCCCGCTGCTGCCGGAGCTGCTGGGCGGCTCCGCCGACCTGGCGCCGAGCAACCTGACCCTCTGGTCGAAATCGGTGTCCATCGCCGACGACGCCGCGGGCAACTATATTCACTACGGCGTGCGCGAGTTCGGCATGACCGCGATCGGCAACGGTATCGCCCATCACGGCGGTTTTGTGCCCTATACCGCCACTTTCCTGATGTTTGTGGAATACGCGCGTAACGCGGTGCGTATGGCGGCGCTGATGAAGGCGCGGCAGATCATGGTCTATACCCATGACTCCATCGGCCTGGGCGAGGACGGCCCGACGCATCAGCCGGTGGAACAGCTGGCCAGCCTGCGCCTGACGCCGAACATGAGCAACTGGCGTCCTTGTGATCAGGTGGAAACCGCCGTGGCCTGGCAGCAGGCGCTTGAACGCCATGACGGCCCCACCGCGCTTATCCTGTCGCGGCAGAATCTGGCGCAGCAGGATCGCAGCGCGCGGCAGCTGGCCGATATTGCCCGCGGCGGTTATATCCTGAAAGAGAGCGACGGCACGCCTGAGCTGATAATTATCTCTACCGGCTCGGAGGTGGCGCTGGCGGTGGCCGCGTGGGAAAAACTGAGCGGCGAGGGCCGTAAGGTGCGGGTGGTGTCGCTGCCGTCAACCGACGTGTTCGATAAGCAGGATGAGGCGTATCGTGAAGCGGTGCTGCCGCGCGGGGTACCGGCGCGCCTGGCCATCGAGGCCGGCATCGCCGATTACTGGTATAAATATGTCGGCCTGAACGGCGCGATTGTCGGCATGACCACCTTTGGTGAATCGGCCCCGGCCGAGGAACTGTTTAAAGTGTTTGGTTTTACCGTTGAGAATGTGCTGGAAAAAGCGCGCG
>NZ_DASWOM010000050.1:0-53927 GCF_036398755.1 Acerihabitans sp.
CAATGAAAATAGTTTCTTGTTTATTAGTTTAATGGATTCATTAATTGTACAGATTAATTAATTACCTGATGGGAAGTGTTTTGATTGTCCATATATCTGGGGAGCATAATAATGGCTAGCCATCACTCATTTGAAGAAATAAAAAAAACGCTTGCCATGATTTCCGGATATATTGCGGATGATCAGACGGGCCGGCTTAACGTCGATGATGAACAAAACTTCGATGCTATCTACCAGGAACGCCTGACGCGTCTTTTCGCCAGCTATGCCGATGCCCGGCTTGCCGCGCAGCGCAATGACCACAGGATGCTCAAAGCCGCGCTTATGCAGGCCAAGATGCGCACCATGTCGTTAACCACCTTTTTCACCGCCCTGGAAGACGATTGCATCGCCCTGTTGTCTTATTGCGATGCCGATGCTATGCCCGCCGGGCAGGATGCGCAATAGGGCAATAACCGCCATTAACCTCGGTTTTTTAACTTGTTGCCGGTGCGAAACAACCCGTTGGGGACGTTGCCGGACAGGCCGGCCATGCGCCTTTGGCCGCAAGGGGTTCACGCCAGATTCGCGCTGTAAATGTTATCGCCGTACCTGTTTTTACATCAAGTCCATCCCAGGCTTTACTTGCCTACCTCGGGCTAATACTCTGTTGGCGTTGAAGTGACGTTTTAGCGATCAAAGAGGATGCGATGGAACAAACGGAAAAGGGCAAGCAGCGCCTGGCGGTGCTGTTCGGTGGGAAATCCACCGAGCATGAAGTCTCGCTACGGTCGTCGATTAATGTAATCAATGCGGTCGACCGGCAGAAATTTGACCTCACACTCATCGGCGTCGATAAACACGGCCGGTGGACCCTGTGCAATGAAGCCGATTACCTGCTTTACCCGGACGACCCGGCGCGAATAGCCCTGGCTCCTTCTACCCGCTATCTGGCGGTGGTGCCGGGTAGCAACGCCGCGCAGCTGATTGATATCACCAGCGGCCAGGCGCTGCCCGCCGTTGATGTGGCCTTTTCCGTGCTGCACGGCGCCGCCGGCGAGGATGGATCGGTGCAGGGTCTGCTGCGGGTACTGGACATTCCCTTTGTCGGGCCGGATGTGCTGGGCTCCGCGGTCTGTATGGACAAAGACATGACCAAACGGGTGCTGCGCGACGCGGGCCTGCCGGTGACGCCGTCGGTGACGCTTCACCGCAGCGATGCCGCCGCGGCGGATTTTGACGCCGTCGTGGGCCGGCTGGGACTGCCGCTGTTTATCAAGCCGGCCAGCCAGGGCTCCTCGGTTGGTGTCAGCAAGGTGGTGGATGCCGCCGGTTTCAGGCAGGCGCTGGATATGGCTTTTACCTTCGATCACAAGGTCCTGGTTGAAACGGCAATCAATGGGCGGGAAATCGAAACGGCGGTGTTGGGTAACGACACTCCCGCCGTCAGTGTCTGCGGCGAGATTGTCGCTAATGATGAATTTTATGCCTATGACACTAAATATCTCAAGGGCGGACAGGCGGAGCTGGAGATACCGGCACTGCTGGATA
Source organism: Acerihabitans sp. (assembly GCF_036398755.1). Classification (NCBI taxonomy): domain Bacteria; kingdom Pseudomonadati; phylum Pseudomonadota; class Gammaproteobacteria; order Enterobacterales; family Pectobacteriaceae; genus Acerihabitans; species Acerihabitans sp. The sequence goes on from NZ_DASWOM010000050.1 coordinate 1,531, forward strand.
GCGCCGTCAGCGATGAAATGCGCCTGATCGCCCAGGCCGCTTTCCGGGTACTGGGGTGCGCGGTCATGGCCCGGGTGGATTTTTTCCTGACGCAAGAGCAGGAAATCATTATCAATGAAGTGAATACCCTCCCCGGTTTTACCTCTATCAGCATGTATCCAAAATTGTGGGAAGCCAGCGGCTTGACCTACCCACAACTGGTCGACAGGCTGATTACCCTGGCGCTGGATCGCGCCCGGGACGCGGCCGATATCAAAACCGACCGATAAAGTCACGTCCTACCACGGCGCCCCCTTTCCAGGGCGCCGCGGCGCTTTTTGCTTCCGCCGTAACATTTCATTACTCCCTACAATAACTAATGACAAATATGATCACGCGTTATATTATTTTTTGCATAACGATCATTAAAGGTGAACTATGACTACTCTACGTTTTAAATGGATTGCCGGTGCGGTATTGACCGCGGGATTAAGCTTTCAGGCGCTGGCCGCGCCGGCGGCGGATAAGGTAACGGTATTTGCCGCCGCTTCGCTGACCAATGCCCTGCAGGATATAGCTAAAAATTATCAACAGGATCATAAAGTCGAGATCGTCTCGTCTTTTGCCTCATCCTCCACCCTGGCGCGCCAGATAGAGCAGGGCGCGCCGGCCAATATGTTTATCTCCGCCGATCAGCAGTGGATGGACTACGCGCAGGATAAAAAGCAGATTGTCAACGACACCCGTTATACCCTGCTGGGTAACGAACTGGTGCTGGTGGCGCCGACATCGAGCACCCTCAAGCCCTTTACCATCGACAAAAAGACCGACTGGACCGCCTTGCTGAAGGGCCAGAAACTGGCGGTGGGCGATCCGGATCATGTTCCGGCGGGTATTTACGCCAAGGAAGCGTTGCAGAATCTGGGCGCCTGGGATCAACTGTCGCCGGTGATGGCCCGCGCCAGCGACGTTCGCGGCGCGTTAGCGCTGGTTGAGCGTGAAGAAGCGCCGCTGGGTATCGTTTATGGCTCGGATGCGCTCTCAAGCAAAGGGGTCAAGGTGGTGGCCACGTTCCCGAAAGACAGCCATAAACCGGTGGAATATCCTATGGCGCTTATCAAGGATAACGCCACGCCGGCGGCCAAAGCCTTTTATGACTACCTGAAAACCCCGGCGGCATCGGCGGTGTTTAAACAGAACGGCTTTACCCCGAGATAATGCCGCTGACAGAGTACGAGTGGCAGGCGGTTGCCTTAAGTCTGAAAGTATCGCTCCTGGCGGTCGCCTGCAGTTTGCCTTTTGGCATCCTGATGGCATGGATACTGGTGCGCTGGCGATTTCCCGGCAAAGCCTTATTAGACGGCATTATTCACCTGCCGCTGGTGCTGCCGCCGGTGGTGATCGGCTATCTGCTGCTGATAGCACTCGGCCGCCGGGGATTTATCGGCTCATGGCTGTACCAGCTTACCGGCTTTAGCTTTAGTTTCAGCTGGCGCGGCGCGGCGCTGGCCTCGGCGGTGGTGGCCTTTCCTTTAATGGTGCGCGCCATCCGCATGTCGCTCGAGGCCATCGACCTGCGGCTGGAGCAGGCGGCCCGCACCTTGGGCGCTGGCCCCTGGCGGGTCTTTTTCACCATTACGCTGCCGCTGTCGTTTCCCGGCATCGTCGTGGGGACGGTATTGGCTTTTGCCCGATCGCTTGGCGAGTTTGGCGCCACCATCACCTTTGTATCCAACATTCCCGGTGAAACCCGCACTATTCCGCTGGCCATGTACACCCTGATCGAAACCCCCGGCGCGGAAGGCGCGGCGGCGCGCCTGTGCGTGCTGGCCATCATCCTGTCGCTGGCCTCGCTGCTGATAGCCGATTGGCTGGCCAATTGGGGCCGCAGGCGGCTGGGGGGCTGATGCTCGAGATCGATATCAGCCAACGGCTCGGTGACACCACGCTCGAGGTCAAGGCCGACGTGCCCGCCAGCGGCATTACCGCTGTTTTTGGCGTTTCCGGCGCCGGCAAGACTTCGCTGATTAATGCCGTTGCCGGCCTGACGCGCCCGCAGCGCGGACATATTATCCTTAACGGACGCATCTTGTTTTCATCACAACGGCGCATCGCCCTGCCGCCGGAGAAGCGCCGGATCGGCTACGTTTTCCAGGACGGGCGGTTGTTCCCCCATTATCGGGTGCGCGGCAACCTGATGTACGGTATGGCGGCGTCCATGCGTCCGGAGTTCGACGCCATTGTCTCATTGCTGGGTATCGATCATCTGCTCGGACGTTTCCCCATCACGCTTTCCGGCGGCGAGAAGCAGCGGGTCGCCATCGGCCGCGCGCTGCTGAGCGCGCCGGAGATACTGTTAATGGACGAGCCGCTGGCGTCGCTGGATTTGCCGCGCAAGCGCGAGCTGCTGCCTTATCTGGAGCGTTTGGCCGCTAAGGTTAACATTCCGATCCTGTATGTGACCCATAGCATGGAGGAGATTGTGCAATTGGCGGAACGGGTGCTGATCCTCGATAACGGCCAGTTGAAAGCCTTCGGCGGCCTGGAGTCGGTATGGGCGAGCAGTGCGCTGCGGCCCTGGCTGCCGCGCGAAGAGCAAAGCAGCGTGCTGGCGGTCAGGGTGGATGGTCAGCATCCGGATTACGCCATGACCGCCCTGTCGCTTGGCCGAGAGCGATTGTGGGTCGGCCGCGTGGCGTTGCCGGCGGGCAGCCCGCTGCGCATTCGCGTTGCCGCCACCGATATCTCCCTGGTGATGACGCCGCCCGCGCGCAGCAGTATCCGCAATATCCTGCCCGCCACCGTGCGTGAATGCCTGACGGTGGGCGACCAGATTGAGGTGCGGCTGGATATCGACGGCCATACGCTCTGGGCGCGCGTAAGCCCCTGGGCCAGGGATGAGCTGGCGCTGGCGCCGGGCATGGCGCTTTATGCGCAGATTAAAAGCGTTTCGATCAACGCGTAAGCCCGGTCATCGCCCGGCCCGTTGCGCCACGACGGGTAATGCGCCGTCCGGCTTAACCGTCTGAAGCGTTAGCCCAGTACTCGCTGATAAATAAAGTCGGCAATGGCCGTGGATTCATTATCGCCGATGGTGGTGTCGGCGCGCGCCTTGATGGCGTCATCGCTATTGCCCATCGCCACGCCCAGGCCCGCCGCTTCCAGCATGCTCAGATCGTTAAAATTATCGCCGAACGCAATGACCTGATCCATGCTTAATCCTTCGGATTCCACCCACTGCTGCAACATCTTGCCTTTACTGTTGCCCTGCTGTGCGATATCCACCTGATCATGCCATGACCATTCGCAGGCCAGCCCCATCTCCTGCTCCACCACGCCGGCAAAGGCGCGCAGTTTTACCGTATCCGGATAGGAAGTGGCGAATTTCCAAATGGAGTCGGCGCGCTCGGCGGCCTCAAACAGGTTGTCCACCTGTACCAGGTTTGGCCGTTGCGCCTCCGGCAGGGTCTGTGCCCAGGCCTGCGAGCGGATCACGTGATCGCTGGGCTGTTCGTAGATCATCGCGTCATCAACATAAATCAAGCCATGGATATCATAGCGCTTAAGCAGCTCCAGCACCCGCCGTGCCTGTGCTTTTTCCAGAGGATTGGCGCTGATGACCCGCTTTGCCTGGTAATCATAAAGATAGGTGCCGTTACAACAAATAGCGGGCGTTTCAATCTTTAGCGCCTGGTAGAAAGGATGGATTGCCACGTGATGGCGACCGGTCACAACGACCACCTGCATACCCGCCGCGCGGGCGTCATTCAAGGCATTAAGCGATTGCGGCAGAATTCTCTTTTGCCGATCCAGTAGGGTGCCGTCAAGATCCAGGGCGATTACGCGATAGGTCATAGTTTTCTCATTATGCGAAAGAGTAAAGTCATGGCAGATGGTACACCGTTAGCCGGGTGTGGAAAACTGGGAAAAATGTCGGTGGATAACAAACAACAACAGTGAGATGCTAAACGCGGAAGAATTGTTAACCTCTTATAAATGCCTGAGCGCTCGTGCCAATAAAGGAGAACCCATGAAGCAGATCGTCTATGTCGCCAGTCCTGAAAGTCAGCAACTGCATGTCTGGCAAATGGATAACGAAGGTCAGCTGGCCCTGCTGCAGGTGGTAGACACCCCCGGGCAGGGGCAGCCGATGGCGATTAACCCGGCGAAAACCCATTTGTATATCGGCGTACGCCCGGATTTTGGCGTGGCCAGCTACCGTATTGATGAACAGGGCCTGTTGACCGAGGCCGGTATGGCGCCGCTGCCCGGCAGTCCAACCCATGTGAGCACCGATCGCCAGGGGCGTTTTTTATTCTGCGCCTCTTACAGCAACAGCTGCGTCAGCGTCAGTCCCATCGATGAACATGGTATCGCCGGCGCGCCGATCCAGGTAGTGCATGACCTGGTTAACTGCCATTCCGCCAATGTCGATCCCACTAATCAGATACTTTGGGTGCCCTGTCTGAAGGAAGATCGCATTCGTCTGTTTGATATCGCCGCCGCGGGCCAGTTAAGTCCGCGCCGGCCCGAGGCGGTGGATACCGTCAGCGGCGCCGGGCCGCGCCATATGGTCTTCCATCCCCAGCGGCAGTATGCCTATTGTATCAATGAGCTTAACAGTTCGGTTAATGTCTTTGCGCTGGATGAGTCGGGAAGCGTGCCGCGCATTATCCAGACGCTGGATCTTATGCCGCCGGGATTCACCGATACCCGCTGGGCGGCGGATATCCATATCACGCCGGACGGCCGTTATCTCTACGCATGCGATCGCACCGCCAGCGTTATTACCCGTTTTGCCGTCTCTGAGGACGGCAGCATACTGGAGATACTCGGCTACCAGCCGACCGAAACCCAGCCGCGCGGCTTTAATATCGATAATGAAGGCCGCTTCCTGATAGCCGCGGGGCAGAAGTCGGGGCATATCGGGGTTTACCGCATAGAAGGCGACACCGGCGGATTGACGCCGCTGGCGCGCTATCCGGTGGGGCAGGGACCGATGTGGGTCTCGATCCTGGAACTGTAGTTTCGTTTGCGGCGGGGTATGAGATAGTGTTTATGCCGTCTCGGTGACGGTTTCGCCGAGGCGGCATAAACCAAGCTGCAAGTCGCGAGCGTCCCGCCGAGGCGGCATAAACCATGCCGCAAGCCCCCGGGGGAACCGTGACCGTGGCGCCATCAGTTATAGGTAACGGTCAGCGTCGCCTTGCCCAACGAATGGAAATGCACGTTAAATCCCACCACCGCGCCGCTGGCGTTCTCATCCACCTCAATGCTCTCTACGTCCAGCGCGTGCACGCTAAACTGATAACGATGAGTATCCCCTTGCGGCGGCGCCGCGCCGCCATAGCCCGCTTTGCCGAAATCGGTACGGCATTGCACCGCCCCGGCCGGCAGATTCACCAGGCCTGACCCGGCCCCCTGCGGCAACGCCCGCGCATCGGCCGGTAAATTGGCCACCAGCCAATGCCACCAGCCGGAACCGGTCGGCGCATCGGGATCATAAACGCTAATCACAAAGCTTTTGGCGCCCTCGGGCGCGCCGTCCCAGGCCAGGTGAGGCGAAATATTCTCACCGCTATAGCCCATGCCGTTAAATACGTGCCGTTCAGGCATCTTTTCGCCATCCCGTAGATCGTTACTGCGCAAGGTAAAAGCCATATCCGCTCCTTATCAGCAATTAAGCAATTTCAACACATTCTGCGCGGTGACCGCCGATGACCCCGGATTCTGGCCGGTGACCAGATGACCGTCTATAACCGACAACGCCTGCCAATCGTCCCCCTTGATATAATCGCCGCCCAGCCGTTTAAGCTCATCTTCCACCAGGAAAGGCACCACCTTGGTTAACTGCACCGCCTCTTCCTCGCTATTGCTAAAACCGGTCACCCGCTTGCCCGCCACCAGCGGCGTGCCGTCTGGTTTCTTCACATGGCGCAGCACGCCGGGCGCATGGCAAACCGCGCCGACCGGTTTGCCGGCGGCGAAGGTATTTTCAATCAGGGCAATCGAATGCTTATCTTCCGCCAGATCCCACAACGGGCCGTGGCCGCCGGGATAAAATACCGCGTCGAAATCCGCCGCGTCCAGGGTCGCCAGTTTAACCGTATTGGCCAACGCCCGCTGAGCGGCGCGATCGGTGCGAAAACGCTCGGTATCCTGGGTCTGGGCATCGGCGTCGTCGCTTATGGGATCGAGCGGCGGCTGGCCGCCCTTGGGCGAGGCCAGGGTAATCTCGATTCCGGCATCGTGGAAAATATAATACGGCGCCACCAGCTCTTCGAGCCAAAAACCCGTGGGTTTACCGGTATCGCCCAATTTATCGTGCGACGTCAGGACTATTGCAACTTTCATCGATTATCTCCGTCATTCAGTCATCGTATTATGGCGGCGGCGAAGGGGATATTTACAGCTGGTCGCTACCGACCCGCACCACCAGCTTGCCGAAATTCTTGCCCTCCAGTAAGCCGATAAAGGCCTGCGGCGCCTGTTCAAGGCCATCGACGATATCTTCGCGCATGACCACCTTGCCTTGGCCGACCCACGGACTCATCGCCTGGATAAATTCGTCGTAACGGTGGGCATAGTCCAGGGTAATGATATATCCCTGCATTCGGATGCGTTTGCGCAGCAGCAGCGCCTGTAAAAAGGGCAGGCGATCCCGGCCTTCGGGCAGCTCTTGCATATTGTAGTTGGCAATCAGGCCGCACAATGGGATACGGGCGGAGGTATTGAGCAACGGTATCACCGCGTCGAACACCGCGCCGCCGACATTTTCAAAATAAATATCGATGCCGTCCGGGCAGGCGCGGGCCAGCTGCCCGGCGAAATCCGGGGCGCGGCGATCGACGCAGACGTCAAACCCCAGCGTCTCCACCGCGTAACGGCACTTGTCCTTGCCGCCGGCGATGCCTACCGTCCGGCAGCCTTTCAGCCGCGCCACCTGGCCGACCACCGAGCCGACCGCGCCGCTGGCGGCGGCCACCACCACTGTTTCGCCGGCTTTAGGCTGGCCGATATCCATCAGGCCCATATAGGCGGTAAAACCGGGCATGCCCAGCACGCCGAGCGCCCATGAGGGATGCGCCAGGGCATCGCCCTGGAGTTTTTTCACATCGCCGCCGTCGGACAGGGCGTAATCCTGCCAGCCGCTATAGCCCAAGACCCAGTCTCCCGGCGCAAAATCCGCATGATTACTGGCCTCGACGCGCGACACCGTGCCGGCGCCCATCACCGCGCCAAGTTCCACCGGGGCGGAGTAGGATTCGGCGTCGTTCATCCGGCCGCGCATATAGGGATCGAGCGACAAATAAACGGTGCGCAGCAAAACCTGGCCATCGCCGGGCTGCGGGATGGCGGCGGTTTCCAAACGTAAATTGTCCGGCACCGGCGCGCCCGCGGGGCGGGAGGCCAGGACAATGCGCCGGTTGGTTTGCTTAGTCTGGTTCATCATATTTCCCTAGGCTACTTTTACCTGTATCAAGCCGGATGCGGATCGCCAGGCGTTGATCGCCGGGTATTGATCATAGCGTATAGACCCTCGACCCGCTTGGCCGGCTACCTTTATCTTGTCGTCACGGCGTTTTCAGGCGGTGAAATGCGCCGGTTCGTCCAATGACGCGGCCAGCGCGCTTATCAGCATCGATAACTGGTCCGGCTGGATAATATAGGGCGGCATGAGATAAATTAAGCGGCCAAACGGGCGGATCCACACCCCGCGTTCGACAAAAAAGCGTTGCAGCGCCGCCATATTCACCGGCGAGCGGGTTTCAATGACGCCGATGGCGCCCAGCACCCGCGCGTCGATAACCTGCGGATGCGCCCGCAGCGGCAGCAGCCCCGCGCGTAGCTGCCGCTCGATCGCCGCCACCTGTTCCGGCCATTCGCCCCGTTCCAGCAGCGCCAGGCTGGCGTTGGCGGCGGCGCAGGCCAGCGGATTGGCCATAAAGGTCGGGCCGTGCATAAAGCAGCCGGCCTCGCCGTCGCTGATGGTATCGGCCACCGCGCGGGTGGTCAGGGTGGCGGACAGGGTAAGGTAGCCGCCGGTCAGGGCCTTGCCCAGGCACATGATATCCGGCGCGATGTCCGCGTGTTCGCAGGCGAACAGCCTGCCGGTGCGGCCGAAACCGGTGGCGATCTCATCGGCAATCAGCAGCGTATCGTGGCGATCGCACAGTTCACGCACCCGCCGCAGGTAGGTGGGATGATAAAACCGCATGCCCCCCGCGCCCTGCACAATCGGCTCCAGGATCACCGCCGCCGGCCGTTCGCCGCCGCGCGCCAGCCGGGCGGCCAGCTCGTCGGTATCCTCTTCCCGCCACGCTTCGCCAAAACGGCACTGCGGCGCCGCGACAAAATCATGTTCCGGCAGGTAACCCTGGTACAGCCGGTGCATGGAGGTGTGCGGATCGCAAACCGCCATGGCGCCGAAGGTATCGCCATGATAGCCCTGGCGCAGGGTCAGCAGGCGTTTGCGGCGCTCGCCCCGCGCCTGCCAGTATTGCAGCGCCATCTTAATCGCCACCTCCACCGCCACCGAGCCGGAATCCGCCAGGAACACGCATTCCAGCGGCGCGGGGGTCATGGCGACCAGGCGACGGCAAAGGGCGACGGCCTGCGGATGGGTTACTCCGCCGAACATCACATGGGACATCCGCCCGAGCTGCGCGCCCACCGCCTGGTTGATTGACGGGTGGTTGTAGCCATGGATCGCCGCCCACCAGGAGGACATGCCGTCCACCAGCCGGCGGCCGTCGGCAAGCTCCAGCTCGCAGCCCGCGGCGGCGACGACCGGGTAGACCGGCAGCGGCTCGGTCATGGAGGTATAGGGATGCCAGATATGACGCTGGTCGAAAGTCAGATCGTCGGGATGCATAAATAAGTTGTAAACCGGATTATAGAATATTTGGTTGACAGTATAACGGCTTGTTTTACACTGGCGAAACTATTTTACGTCATAACGCGAGACGAAAACTCCCATGCAGCATAACCCGCACTGGACACTGCAACAGGCCCAGGCTCTGTTTGCCAAACCCTTCATGGATCTTATGTTTGAAGCGCAGACCGTTCACCGCCAGCACTTTGATCCCCATCAAATCCAGGTCAGCACGCTGTTGTCGATCAAGACCGGCGCCTGTCCCGAGGATTGCAAATATTGCCCGCAAAGCGCCCGCTATAATACCGGCCTGGAAGCGGAGCAGCTGATGCAGGTGGAACAGGTGCTGACGTCGGCGCAAAAGGCCAAGGCGGCCGGATCCACCCGTTTTTGCATGGGCGCGGCGTGGAAAAATCCACGCGATCGCGATATGCCCTACCTTGAGCAAATGGTGGAGGGCGTCAAGGCCATGGGCATGGAAACCTGCATGACGCTTGGCATGCTAAGCGAATCGCAGGCGCAGCGGCTGGCGGCGGCCGGCCTGGATTTCTACAATCATAACCTGGATACGTCGCCGGAGTTTTACGGCTCGATCATTACCACCCGCACCTACCAGGATCGCCTGGACACGCTGGACAAAGTGCGCGGCGCGGGTATCAAGGTCTGTTCGGGCGGCATCGTCGGACTGGGTGAAACCATCGCCGATCGCGCGGGTCTGCTGGTGCAACTGGCCAACCTGCCGGAGCCGCCGGAAAGCGTACCGATCAACATGCTGGTCAAGGTCAAGGGCACGCCGCTGGCGGAGAATGACGAGGTCGACGCGTTCGATTTCATCCGCACCATCGCGGTGGCGCGGATCATGATGCCCCGTTCCCATGTCCGGCTGTCCGCCGGGCGCGAGCAGATGAGCGAGCAGACCCAGGCGATGTGCTTTATGGCGGGCGCCAATTCCATTTTTTACGGCTGCAAGCTGCTGACCACGCCCAATCCCGGCGAGGATCAGGATCTGGCGTTGTTTCGTAAACTCGGCCTCAATGGGCAGCGGCATCAGACCGACGCCGGGGATAACCAGCGTCAGCAACAACTGGCCGGACAACTGCTGGCGGCGGATACCGCGCAGTTCTACAACGCGGCGCGCTGATGGACTGGGGCGAAAAAATCGACCTGGGCCTGCGCCAGCGGCGGGAAGCGGATGCCTACCGTCAGCGCCGGGCCATCACCGACGGCAACCACCGCCTGCTGGAATACCAGGGGCGGCGCTACCTGAATTTTTCCAGCAACGATTACCTTGGCCTGGCACGCGACGCGCGGGTTATCGCCGCCTGGCGGCAGGGCGCGGCGCGCCACGGGGTGGGCAGCGGCGGGTCCGGCCATGTTACCGGCCACAGCGCGCGCCATCAGGCACTGGAACACCGGCTGGCCGATTGGCTGGGCTATGAACGCGCGCTGTTGTTCACTTCCGGCTATGCCGCCAACCAAGGGGTGGTCTGTGCGCTGGCCGGCAAGGACGATCAGATCCTGGCGGACAAACTTAGCCATGCCTCGCTGCTGGAAGCGGCGGCGCACGCGCCGGCGCAGCTGCGCCGTTTTCAGCATAACGACGCCGGATCCCTGGCGCGGCTGACGCAAACGGCGTGCGCGGGCGTGCGCCTGGGTATTACCGAGGGGATATTCAGCATGGACGGCGACGGCGCGCCTTTGGCCGCCCTGCATCAGGTGATGCGCGCCGCGGGCGGCTGGCTGCTGGTGGACGATGCCCATGGCTTCGGCATCCTCGGCGAACAGGGCAGGGGCAGCGCCTGGGCGCAGGGGTGCCATCCGGAACTGCTGGTGGTGACCTTCGGTAAAGCCGCCGGGGTGGGCGGGGCGGCGATATTGTGCGCGCAGCCGGTGGCGGAATATCTGCTGCAGTTTGCCCGCCATCTTATCTACAGCACCGCCTTGCCCCCGGCCCAGGTGTGCGCCATCGACGCATCCCTGGACGCCATCGCCGCCGGTGATGAACTTCGCCACCGCCTGCGGCGCAATATCGCCCGGTTTCGCCAGGGCGCCGCCGGGCTTGGCTACCCGCTCGGACCATCGGAAACCGCCATCCAGCCGCTGCTGGTCGGGGATAACCAGCGGGCGCTGGGCCTTTGCGAACGCCTGCGCGAACAAGGCTGCTGGCTCACCGCCATCCGGCCGCCGACGGTGCCGCCGGGCGGCGCCCGGCTGCGCATCACCCTTACCGCCGCGCACCATGAGGCGGATATCGACAGGTTATTGGAGGCTTTGCATCATGCACGCCAATGCGCATAAAGCGGGCATTGCCCGCGCCTTTGGCCGCGCGGCGGCGGATTACGAACATCATGCCGCCCTGCAGCGGGAAAGCGGCGATCGCCTGACGGCGCTGCTGGGCGCGCAGCCGGGCCGCTGCCTGCTGGATGCCGGTTGCGGCACCGGCTGGTTCAGCCGCCGCTGGCAGGAGGCCGGCAGCCGGGTGGTGGCGCTGGATCTCTCGCCCGCCATGCTCGCCGAGGCGCGGCGCCACCGCTCGGCATCGGTCTACCTGGCAGGGGATATCGAGCGTTTGCCGCTGGCCGACGCCTGCGTCGATATCTGCTTTTCCAACCTGGCGGTACAATGGTGTGACGATCTGCCCCGCGCGCTGGCGGAGTTTTATCGCGTCACCCGCCCAGGCGGCCTGATTGCCCTCTCCACGCTTGCCGAGGGATCGCTTGGGGAATTGCAGCATGCCTGGTCGCAGGTGGACCAGGGGGTCCATATCAACCGCTTCCTGACGGCCGGGACGATTGACCGGGCGTTTGCGCCGTACCGGCACCGGCTGAGCGCGGCGCGCCATACCCTGCATTACCCGCACCTGTCGGCGCTGCTGCACGGGCTGAAGGGCGTGGGCGCCGGCTACCTGCGCGACGGACGTACCCCCGGGCTTACCGGACGGCGGCGTCTGGCGCTTCTGGACGCGGCATGGCAACGGCAGACAGCGGGTTTGCCGCTCAGCTATCAGCTGATTTATGGACTGATTTATCGGGACTGACTATCGTGACACAACGTTATTTTATTACCGGCACCGATACCGATATCGGTAAAACCCTGGCCACCCGCGCCCTGTTGCAGGCGGCCAAAGGTGCCGGGTGGCGCGCCGTCGGCTATAAGCCGGTGGCCGCGGGCTGCCGTCGGACCGCCGACGGGGCGCGCAACGACGATGCGCTGGCGTTGCAGGCCGACAGCGGCATCCGGGTTCCTTACGAACAGGTCAATCCGCTGGCCCTGTTGGCGGCAACCTCCCCCCATCTCGCCGGCCGCGATGAGGGGCGAACCCTCGACCCCGCCGTCATGACGCACGGCCTGGAAATCCTGGCGCGGCAGGCGCACTGGGTCTTTATCGAGGGCGCGGGGGGATGGTTCACCCCGCTTGGCGACAGCCTGTCCTTTGACCAGTGGGTGGCGGACCAGCATCTGCCGGTGATCCTGGTGGTCGGGCTGAAGCTGGGCTGCATCAACCATGCGCTGCTGACGGCGCAGGCGATCCGCCAGGCCGGCCTGCCCCTGGCGGGATGGATAGCCAACGATCTCTCGGCAACGCCGCACCGGCGCGCCGACTACCTGGCGACGCTGCGCCAGCGGCTCGTTGCGCCGCTATTGGGGGAAATACCCTGGCTGGCGGATCCAGACACGGCGGCGCTTGCCGACTTTATTGATTTGGGGCCGCTGCTGGCGCATTCGCGGGAAGACGTTAACGCCGCGGAGAGGGCGTAACGATAACGGCCGGGACGTTAAAACCTGCGCATGTCCCGGCGGGGGGATAAACCTGGGTAATACTTTGCCATGAAGTTTGCTGTGAAATGAGTCATATACCGGCGTCTTAGGTGCGTGGTTGCTATTATACGTATACGGCTATACGGCAAGATAGGTTTGGATCAGGCTGTCATCAAGCTTGTCCAGCGTACCCTGCGCGACGTTGCATCCCCCTTCCAGCAGGCAAAACCGGTCTCCCAGGGCGGGGGTAAAAGGCAGTTGCTGCTCAACCACCAGCAGCGTCAGGCCAAAATCCCGCTGCAGCCGGCGGATATTCAGGCCTATTTCCTCCACCACCGACGGCTGGAAGCCTCCGGTGGGCTCATCCAGGATCAGCAGTTCGGGTTCCAGCACCAGCGCGCGCGCAATGGCCAACTGCTGCTGCCCGCTTTCCGTTAAATCCCCGGCGCGCTGATGGCGCATCTTATGCAAGCCGGGAAACAATTCGTAGACCATGGGGGGAACCTGATGGGTTTTATTGCGGCCCGCCAGCAGGGCGACGCGCAGGTTTTCGTCCACGCTGAGCTGCGAAAAAACCTGGCGGCCCTGCGGGACGTACCCGATGCCCAGCGCGGCGCGGCGCTCCACCGGATGCTGAAGTAAATTCAGTTCCGCCTCACCGGCCGGTTGCCAGGTAACGGTGCCGCTTGAGACCGGCAGATGACCCATGATACAGTTAACCAAGGTGGTCTTGCCGACGCCGTTGCGCCCCAATACATAGGTACAGTGGCCGGGAGGCAACTCCATGCTGATGTCCCGCAATATCTGCTTGGGTCCAAAAAACTGATTCACCGCCTGCAAACGTAACATAAGAATCCTTCCCCCATTTTTTAACATTATTACCCTAACCACCAAGCAACTATCAGGCCAATCTTGGCGCAACCGCGCGCGATAACGGGATGACCGCGCTTGCGGTGGTATGCCGGCGCAGAAACGTGGCGGCGCCCGGCCTTGTTCAGGCAAATCGCGGCCGTTTGCACGCTCAGGGTGCCGGGAAGGATTTTGGTGGTGCAATTCAGCAACGCGCGGCTAAACCAGCACTATACCGGTGCGTGGGCGGGTATTTTTTGCTGAAGACATTCACTCTTTAGCTGCCGGGCAATAGTGCTTTTTAGTATAAGAAAAGTCTTACAGCGGATGAAAAATAGCTAAAAAAACGCCAATTTGTCATTTGCCTGTCATCAATGTCGGCATTGCGGAACACAGGCCACCAGCGGGGCGGTAAGACTTATCCACTATTCCTGTGGATAACCGTGTGCATTAGGTTTAGAAAAGCCCGGCTGAACGAGAGCGGGCGCGGCCTCGTGCGGATTTGCCTGTATTCTCCACGTTTTTTTTAAATGGTATAAATACAAACGGTTAATTAAAATCAAGCGAATTTATAGGAGGCACATCGCCAATGTGTCAAATTGCATCATTCTATGCCTCTTTATTAATTTCATAACGATTTGTAAAAAAATCACCTATTGTACGATCCTGCCGGATCGCATCGCACCGGTCGATGGTTCAATACTATTGCACCCTTTAACGGATAGCGTATTATAATACTGGTTTTGTATCCAGTGCTATCGCGCTGGTAAATTCGCCGCTCTGTTCCCATACTCAAACATGTTCCTCAGCAGGTAGCCCACTAGATATGAGTAAAGCGTTTAAACTGCAATCAAGCTTCAAGCCGTCCGGCGATCAGCCGGAGGCGATACGTCGTCTGGAAGAAGGATTGCTGGACGGCCTGGCCCATCAAACGCTGCTGGGGGTGACCGGTTCAGGCAAAACCTTTACCGTGGCCAACGTGATTGCCGATCTGAACCGTCCCACCATGGTGCTGGCGCCCAATAAGACGCTGGCGGCCCAGCTGTATGGCGAAATGAAGGCGTTTTTCCCGGATAACGCGGTGGAATACTTCGTTTCTTATTACGATTATTACCAGCCTGAAGCCTATGTGCCCAGTTCGGATACCTTTATCGAGAAAGACGCCTCGGTGAACGAACACATCGAACAGATGCGTTTATCCGCCACCAAGGCTTTGCTTGAGCGGCGCGACGTTATCGTGGTGGCGTCGGTGTCCGCCATCTACGGTCTGGGCGATCCGGACGCCTACCTGAAGATGATGCTGCACCTGACGCGCGGGATGATCATCGATCAACGCTCGATCCTGCGCCGGCTGTCCGAACTCCAGTACACCCGCAACGATCAGGCCTTCCAGCGCGGCACGTTCCGCGTGCGCGGCGAAGTCATCGATATTTTCCCGGCGGAATCCGACGAGGTGGCGCTGAGGGTGGAACTGTTTGACGAGGAGGTCGAGCGCCTGTCGCTGTTTGACCCGCTGACCGGCCAGGTGGATCAGGTGGTTCCCCGTTACACCATTTATCCGAAGACCCACTATGTTACGCCGCGCGAACGCCTGTTGCAGGCGATGATAGACATCAAGGTCGAACTGGCGGATCGCCGCAAGCACCTGCTGGAAAATAACAAGCTGCTGGAAGAACAGCGCCTGTCGCAGCGCACGCAGTTCGACCTGGAAATGATGAACGAGCTGGGTTATTGCTCCGGGATTGAAAACTATTCGCGGTTCCTTTCCGGCCGCGGACCGGGCGAGCCGCCGCCGACGCTGTTCGATTACCTGCCTGCCGACGGGCTGCTTATCGTCGATGAATCCCATGTGACGATACCGCAAATCGGCGGCATGTACCGCGGCGACCGCGCGCGGAAAGAGACGCTGGTGGAGTATGGCTTCCGGCTGCCTTCCGCGCTGGATAACCGGCCGATGAAATTTGAGGAATTCGCCGCGCTGGCGCCGCAGACCATCTATGTCTCGGCGACACCGGGCAAATATGAGCTGGAAATGTGCGGCGGCGAGGTGGTCGATCAGCTGGTGCGGCCGACCGGATTGCTCGATCCGCTGATCGAAGTGCGTCCGGTGACGACCCAGGTGGATGATTTGTTGTCCGAGATCCGCAAGCGGGTGTTAATCAACGAACGGGTGCTGGTCACCACCCTGACCAAGCGCATGGCGGAAGATTTAACCGAATATCTTGAGGAGCACGGCGAGCGCGTGCGGTACCTGCATTCGGATATCGAAACCGTGGAACGGGTCGAGATCATCCGCGATTTACGCCTCGGTGAATTCGACGTGCTGGTGGGCATCAATCTGCTGCGCGAGGGGCTCGACATGCCGGAAGTCTCGCTGGTGGCCATCCTGGACGCGGACAAGGAAGGTTTCCTGCGCTCCGAGCGCTCGCTTATCCAGACTATCGGCCGCGCCGCGCGTAACCTCAACGGCAAAGCCATCCTCTATGGCGATAAAATCACCCCGTCGATGGCGCGCGCCATCGACGAGACCGAACGCCGGCGCGTCAAGCAGCATGCCTATAACCAGGAACACGGCATTATTCCCCAGGCGCTTAACAAGTCGGTGGCGGATATCATGGATCTGGGCCAGTCACCGGCCCACGCCAAGCAGAAAAAACGCAAGGCGATGGAGGCGGCGGCCCATTACGGCGATATGACGCCCAAGGCGCTGGATAAAAAAATCACCGAACTGGAAGCGAAAATGCAGGCCCACGCGCAAAACCTGGAGTTCGAGGAAGCGGCCAGCGTGCGCGACGAAATTCACGCGCTGCGCGAACATTTTATCGCCATCTCCTGATCGGTCGCCGCGGCTCAGCCAAGCGCCAGCAGGGCGCTGTCCAGCGCCGCGCGCAGCAACATGCGGTCGTGATGATGGGGCACGTCGGCGGCGGCCAGCGGCTGCTGGATCAGGATACGATCCTGGACGCCGGCGGTATCGGCGGACGGGCCGGTTATCAACGCGGCGATTATCGGCTGCCGACCGATGGCCCGCTCCATCATGTCCAGCTTGTGCTGCAGGCGCATGTTGGCCGCCGCCAGGCTCAGCTCCCGCCCCAGGTTATCGATGAAAAACACCGGCGCCTGGGTGCGGCGCAGGGCCTGGGCTAAATCGGGCAGCAGCAGCAGCGGCATCAGGCTGGTAAGAAAGCTGCCCGGGCCTATCAGGATAAGATCCGCCGCGGCAATGGCCTGCAACGCCTCGCGGGTGGCGCTGACCTGTGGGGTAAGCCGCAGGCTGGCCGGGAGTTCCGCCAGTTGGTCCACCGCCATTTCGCCATGGATGGTTTCACCCGCGACGGTAATCGCCTGCAGGTCCACCGCCTGCTCGGACATGGGGATCAGCAGGGCGTCCACCTTAAGCATATTGCGGATCAGGTTGATGGCTTCCAGCGGGCGCACACTCAGGTTATCCAGTGCCTTAAGCATCAGGTTGCCCAGGTTATGGCCGGCCAGTTCTCCCTGGCCGTGAAAACGGTATTCAAACATCGCCGCCGCGATGCTCGGTTCTGAAATCAGCTGGTTCAGGCAGTTGCGGGTATCCCCCCAGGCGATACCGCCCTCCGACTGGCGTATCCGGCCTGTGGAACCGCCGTTGTCGGTGGTGGTGACGATCCCGGTCAGGCGCGAGCCCAGCGGGGAAAGGGCGGACATTACCCTGCCGAGGCCGTGCCCGCCGCCCAGCGCCACCACCCGATCGAGATCGGACAAGGTGCGATTGCGCATAACATTCCTTTATCAGTGCGGTTTGTTTGCCGCGCCATACCTAGTCAGGCTAAACATAGCCGATGACGGGCCAAAAGCGAAATGCCCCAACCGAATTCGCGTACTGGCTCGCAATATCATGATGTTCCATCACATTTTCAGGCGGCGAAAACCTGCCGCAATAACGCTATATATTTGTTTATATAGCGTTATTTCTCCATCATGTCATGGCGTAAGGTAATAATTAAGGATAGAATAATTTTCAACCAGGTTTCACCGCGCGTATAAACCGCCGGTGAAGTTGACTCCTAGCCTTTAGGCCTAAGTGGCTCTCGCGAGCGATATGGCGTTCAGGCCGTGGCGACAGCCACCAGGGTGCAGGATAGAAATGTCCGCATCTCCCGTATTTGGAAAGGTGTTTAACGGTGCCAGAGCTTATCGATGCGTTTGCGCGCAAGTTTTATTATTTGCGCCTGTCCGTCACGGACGTCTGTAACTTTCGTTGTACCTACTGCTTGCCCGACGGCTACCGGCCCGACGGCAATACCAACAAAAGTTTCCTGTCGCTGGATGAAATCCGGCGCGTTACCCGCGCCTTTGCCGAACTGGGCACGGAAAAAGTGCGCCTGACCGGCGGCGAGCCTTCCCTGCGGCGCGATTTTCGCGAGATTATCGCCGCCGTGCGGTCCCATGCGCAAATCAGCACCCTGGCGGTCACCACCAATGGCTACCGGCTGGCGCGGGATATCGCCGGCTGGCGCGAGGCCGGCCTGACCGCGCTTAACGTCAGCGTCGACAGCCTTGACCCGCGCCAGTTCAGGCTTATCACCGGACAGGACAAGTTCCGCCAGGTGATGGCCGGTATCGACGCCGCGTTCGCCGCCGGTTTCAGTAAGGTAAAAGTCAATACCGTGCTGATGCGCAACGTCAACGATATCCATCTTGATGACTTTCTCGCCTGGATTAAAACCCGGCCCATCCAGCTGCGGTTTATCGAACTCATGGAAACCGGCGACGGCGCCGATTTGTTCCGCACCCGCCATGTGTCCGGCGAGACCCTGCGCCGCCGGCTTGAGCCGATGGGCTGGGAATTGCAGCCGCGCGGCCGCAGCGACGGCCCGGCGCTGGTGTTCCGCCACCCGGATTACCAGGGCGAGATAGGTCTTATCATGCCTTATGCCAAGGATTTCTGCGCCAGCTGTAACCGGCTGCGGGTCTCCGCCGTCGGCAATCTCCATCTGTGCCTGTTTGGCGAAGACGGCATTCCCCTGCGCGATCTGCTGGGCGACGACCAGGGGCTGGCAATGCTTAAAGAGCGTATTACCGGCGGACTGCGGCTTAAAAAACAAACCCATTTCCTGCATGACGGCAATACCGGCGGCACCCGCAATCTGTCTTTTATCGGCGGTTAAGGAAGAGTATGTCATCATTTACCCATATCAACGCCAGCGGCGAAGCCCATATGGTGGATGTTTCCGCCAAGGTCGAGACGCTGCGGGAAGCCCGCGCCGAGGCGTTTGTCACCATGGACGCGCAGACGCTGGCGATGATTGTCGACGGCCAGCATCACAAAGGCGATGTGTTCGCCACCGCGCGCATCGCCGGCATCCAGGCCGCCAAGCGCACCTGGGAACTGATCCCGCTGTGCCATCCGCTGGCGCTCAGCAAGGTCGAGGTCCACCTGACGGCGGACAGCGCGCGGCATCGGGTGCGCATCGAAACCCTATGCCGGTTGACCGGCAAGACCGGCGTGGAGATGGAGGCGCTGACCGCCGCCTCGGTGGCGGCGTTGACCATCTACGACATGTGCAAAGCGGTGCAGAAGGATATGGTTATCGGGCCGGTCAGGCTGCTGACGAAAAGCGGCGGCAAATCCGGGGATTTTACGGCGGAGGATTTATGATTACCGTGCTGTTTTTTGCCCAGGTGCGGGAACTGGTGGGGGTCGACAGCCTGACGCTTGACGCCGGATACGACAACGTCGAAGCGCTGCGCCTGGCGCTTGCGCAAAGGGGGGACCGCTGGTCGCTGGCCCTGGACGCGGAACAGCTGTTGTCGGCGGTAAACCGGGCGCTGGTGCCGCGTGAGCATCCGCTCGCCAGCGGCGATGAAGTGGCGTTTTTCCCGCCGGTAACCGGAGGCTGAATGACTATCGACGAATGGACCGAGAGGTCCGACACCCGTATTTACGTCGGCCCGCAGCCTTTCGACCTGGCGCGGGAGTACGCCTGGCTGGCGGATTGCGACGACGACGGCGCGGTGGTCACGTTTACCGGCAAGGTGCGTGGCCGTAACCTGGGCGACGAGGTCAGTACCCTGACGCTTGAACACTATCCCGGCATGACGGAAAAGGCCCTGGCGGAAATTGTGGCCGAGGCCCGCCGGCGCTTTTCGCCGCGTCGCGTTACGGTTATCCACCGGGTCGGCGCGCTGGCCACGGGCGAGCAGATCGTACTGGTCGGCGTCAGCGGCGCGCATCGCGGGACGGCTTTTGCCGCCGCCGAATTTATCATGGATTACCTCAAGACCCGCGCGCCGTTCTGGAAGCGTGAAACCACCGCCCAAGGCAGCCGCTGGGTGGATGCGCGCGACAGCGATCGTAAGGCGGCGGACCGGTGGCAGGTCACCTGAGGCGCTCATTTACCCGGTGATTTTGCGTTGCGCCTTTGATTCGGCCGGCGGTTTTTGTGGTATGCTATTTTCAGGTGGGCCGGATTATCGGCCTGTGTTTTCCGTTTACGTTAAAGGTGACAGTCATGGACCGATTTCCCCGTTCCCAGGGTTCGATAGTTGAACGCGCTGATGCCGGCATCCAGCCTTTTATGGCCCAGGTATATGGCTGGATGACGTGCGGATTATTATTAACCGCCTTTGTTTCCTGGTACGCCGCCCGCACGCCGGCCGTGCTGAATATGATTTTCTCCAGCCAGATAACCTTCTTTGGCCTGATTATCGCCCAACTGGCGCTGGTGTTCGTGATTTCCGGCATGGTCAACCGCCTGAGCGGCACGGTGGCCACCGGGCTGTTTATGCTCTACTCCGCCCTGACCGGCCTGACGCTTGCGAGTATTTTTATCGTTTATACCGCCTCGTCCATCGCCGGCACCTTTGTGGTGGCGGGAGGCATGTTCGGCGCGATGTCCGTTTACGGCTACACCACCAAACGCGATTTAAGCGGCTTCGGCAGCATGCTGTTTATGGCGCTGATCGGTATCGTACTGGCGTCGGTGGTCAATATCTGGCTGAAGAGCACCGCGGTGATGTGGGCGGTGACCTATATCGGCGTACTGGTGTTTGTCGGTCTGACCGCCTATGACACCCAGAAGCTGAAAAACATGGGTTCGCAGCTCTCCATGGACAACAGGGATCAGTATCGCAAGTATTCCATCGTCGGCGCGCTGACCCTGTATCTGGATTTCATCAACCTGTTCCTGATGCTGCTGCGTATTTTCGGCAACCGCCGATAACGATAGTCGCCCCCTGGCGCGCCAGACCCGCTACACAAAGCCCAATGCGGTGGTGTTCAAGGGAGGGCGCGCCGACGGGGTCGAATCGGGCGTGGCGTTTCCGCCCGACCGAGCGCTCCCCGGCTCGGGAGGCCCGCTAACGCCGAACCCAATGCGGACGTGTTCAAGGGCGAGCGTGCCAACACTGAACTCATAACGATCCTGTTAAAGGAAGCCGCAAATGGATTTATCGCTACAGCTTGCCAACTTTCACCGCCTCGATCTCATCGGGCCGCCAACACCCCTCGAATACCTCCCGCGCTTGTCCGATCATCTTGGACAGGACATTTATATCAAGCGCGACGACATCACCCCGCTGGCGATGGGCGGCAACAAACTGCGCAAGCTGGAGTTTCTCGCCGCCGACGCCCTGCGCCAAGGGGCGGATACGCTCGTTACCGCCGGCGCGATCCAATCCAACCACGTACGGCAAACGGCGGCGGTGGCGGCCAAGCTCGGCCTCCACTGCGTCGCGCTCCTCGAGAACCCGATAGGCACCCGGGCGGAAAATTACCTCACCAACGGCAATCGTCTGCTGCTGGATCTGCTCGACGTGGAGGTTAGCCTGTGCGACGCCCTCGACGATCCCGATAGTCAACTGGCCGACATCGCCGAACGCCTGGAAACGCAAGGGTACCGGCCTTATATCGTGCCGGTGGGCGGCTCCAATACCCTGGGCGCGCTGGGCTATGTCGGCTGCGCGCTGGAGATTGCCCATCAGTGCGCCGGCCAGCTCGCCCCCGGCTATGTCGTCACCGCGTCAGGCAGCGGCGGCACCCATGCCGGGCTGGCCGTGGGCCTGCAGGCGATGATGCCGGAAACACAGCTTATCGGCGTGACGGTCTCCAGGACCGACGCCCGGCAGCGGCCGAAGGTCGCGGGCCTGCAGCGGCAATTGGCCGAGGCGCTGGATTTTACCGCGCCGCTGGCGCCCATCGAGCTGTGGGATGACTATTTTGCGCCCGGCTACGGCGCGCCCAACGAAGAAGGCATGGCGGCCGTCAGGCTCCTGGCCCGGCTTGAAGGGATGCTGCTCGACCCGGTCTACACCGGCAAGGCCATGGCCGGGCTTATCGACGCCATCGCGCAAAAACGCATCGGCCCCGAGCCGGTGATATTTATCCATACCGGCGGCGCGCCGGCGCTGTTTGCCTATCATCCCGGCGTATAATCCGGCGCCGGCACGTTCGCGCCCTTTGCCTGATGCGAACGGCGCGTTCCCATGCTAATCTGCGCCATAGGTTTCAAGCAGGTATCCCGCGGGTCAATGTCGCGCGTCGGATCGGGAGTCGTGATGAGTACTATTGAAGTGAAGCAACTGGTCAAGACCTTCAACGGCCAACGGGTGTTGAACGGCATAGATTTGTCGGTGAATACCGGCGACGTGCTGGCCATTGTCGGCCCCAGCGGCTCCGGCAAGACCACGCTGCTGCGCAGCATCAATTTGCTTGAGGAGCCCGACAGCGGCACCATCCAGGTCGGGTCGATCGTTATCGACGGCGCCAGGCCGCTCAGTGCGCAAAAGCGTCAAATCCGCGCCCTGCGCCAGCAGGTGGGCTTTGTCTTCCAAAGCTTTAATCTGTTTCCCCATCGCACGGTGCTGGAAAATATCATCGAAGGGCCGGTTATCGTCAAAGGCGAACCGCGCGCCGAGGCTATCGAGCGCGCCCGGGCGCTGCTGGCCAAAGTGGGCCTGAGCGGCAAGGAAGACGCCTATCCCAAGCGTCTTTCCGGCGGCCAGCAGCAGCGGGTGGCCATTGCGCGCGCGCTGGCCATGCGTCCCGAGGTGATTCTGTTCGACGAACCCACCTCGGCGCTGGATCCGGAGCTGGTGGGTGAAGTGCTGAGCGCCATCCGCGCGCTGGCGGAAGAAAAACGCACCATGATCATCGTCACCCATGAGATGAGTTTTGCCCGCGATGTGGCCGACCGGGCGATATTCATGGACCAGGGCGTTATCACCGAACAGGGCTCGGCCAAGGCGATTTTTACCTATCCCGAGCACGAACGCACCAAACAATTCCTGGATAAATTCCTTAAAGCCCATTAATGTTTAGGTCATTTTTCCTTGGTTTATCAGCAACAAAAGCCGCCTGTAGCGCCAGTAGGGCAGGCCAGATTACAGTTATTTACCGGATACCCATCCCCTTTTGCCGGTAATTTTGCTACAATCCGTACAATAGTTTTTGTCCGTTCACCATGGTAAGGCTTTGCCTCCCATCTGATTATCCCCCTGAGCGCAGACTGGACAGGCGACGTCGGGGCGGATCTGGAGTTTTTCATTATTATGTCATTTGATTCACTTGGCCTAAGTGCCGAGATTTTGCGTGCGTTATCCGAGAAGGGCTACGACAAGCCGACTCCCATACAATCCCAGGCTATTCCGTTTGTGCTGCAAGGCCGCGATATCATGGCCAGCGCACAGACCGGCACCGGTAAAACCGCCGCGTTTACCCTGCCAATCCTGCAACTGCTGACCCAGAACCTGGCGGTAAAAGGGCGGCGTCCGGTACGGGCGCTTATCCTGACCCCGACGCGTGAACTGGCGGCGCAGATAGGCGAAAATGTCGTTGAATACAGCGCCCATCTTCCTATCCGTTCGCTGGTGGTTTTCGGCGGCGTGAGCATTAACCCGCAGATGATGAAGCTGCGCGGCGGCGTTGATGTGCTGGTCGCCACCCCCGGCCGTCTGCTGGATTTGGCGCAGCAGCGCGCCGTCGACCTGTCGAGCGTCGAAATACTGGTGCTGGACGAAGCGGACCGCATGCTGGACATGGGCTTTATCCACGACATTCGCCGCGTCATGAAACTGCTGCCGGCGAAAAGACAGAGCCTGATGTTCTCGGCCACCTTCTCCGATGAAATCAAGGTGCTGGCCAATACGCTGCTGAGCAATCCGGCCGCCGTCTCTGTCGCGCGCAACAATGCCGCCGCCGATCAGATTGAGCAATGCGTGCATCTGGTGGATAAAAAACGCAAACGCGAACTGCTGTCATATATGATCGGCAAGCATGACTGGCGGCAGGTGCTGGTGTTTACCCGCACCAAGCATGGCGCCAATCACCTGGCGGAACTGCTCAATAAAGACGGCATCACCTCGGCGGCAATCCATGGCAATAAAAGCCAGGGCGCGCGCACCCGGGCGCTGGCGGATTTTAAAGCCGGTCAAATCCGCGTGCTGGTGGCGACCGATATCGCCGCCCGCGGCCTGGACATCGATCTGTTGCCGCACGTAGTCAACTATGAGCTGCCGCAGATTGCCGAAGA
This sequence comes from Acerihabitans sp., assembly GCF_036398755.1. Lineage (NCBI taxonomy): Bacteria > Pseudomonadati > Pseudomonadota > Gammaproteobacteria > Enterobacterales > Pectobacteriaceae > Acerihabitans > Acerihabitans sp. Next base: position 25,507 of record NZ_DASWOM010000050.1, read on the forward strand.
CTATGTACACCGCATCGGCCGTACCGGCCGCGCCGACGCCACCGGCGAGGCGCTGTCGCTGGTCTGTGTTGACGAATTCGGCCTGCTGCGCGATATCGAACGCCTGCTTAAAAAACCGATTCAGCGCATTGCGGTACCCGGCTATGAGCCGGATCCGACCATCAAGGCCGAACCGCTGCAAACCGGCCGCGGCAGCCGCTCAAGCGGCCCGTCGCGTGGTGGCCCCTCACGTGGCGGCCCGTCGTCCGGCAATGTCGGCGCGCGTGATAGCGGCAATAGCGCGCGCGAAGGCGGCGCCCGCGACGGCCGTCCCCCGCAGCGTCGCCGCCCGGGTGAAGGCGCTTCGCAGCCGGGCCGCAGCGGCGCGCCGCGTCGTTCGGCCGGCGGTTCCTCCGCGTATGCGGGTGCCGGCGCGCGTGGTGACAGCCGCGGCAAGAAATAAGCCGCGCTTGATTGCCTGAGGCCCGGGATTAACCCGGGTTCTCGGGCACCGCCCGGCGCCGCTTGGCCCGCGTTGGATTCCCGGCCCAATCCACCCGAATTTATCTCGTTTCCTGACCGCCCGCGCAAGCGCGGCGGTTTTTTTATGGGCGCAGTTTGTCGCCGACCGAATGGTAAAAACGTTGATTTTGTCAGGTCTAATCACCTACTATGGCGCCTCTCTCCGGCCGGACACTTTATGCGCGTATTACTGGCACCGATGGAAGGCGTTCTCGACTCGCTGTTGCGGGAACTGCTTTGCGAGGTTAACGATTACGATCTTTGCATCACCGAATTCCTGCGGGTGGTGGACAGCCTGCTGCCGGTAAAATCCTTTTACCGCTTGTGTCCGGAACTGCATCACGCCAGCCGCACGCCCGACGGTACGCCGGTGCGGGTTCAGCTATTGGGTCAATATCCCGAATGGCTGGCGGAAAATGCCTGGCGCGCGGTGCAACTCGGCTCCCTGGGCGTGGATCTCAACTGCGGCTGTCCTTCCAAAACGGTAAACGGCAGCGGCGGCGGCGCCACGCTGCTCAAAGATCCCGAACTTATCTACCGGGGAGCCAAAGCCATGCGCGCCGCCGTGCCGGCCCATTTGCCGGTAACGGTAAAAATCCGCCTGGGCTGGGATAATTCCCATCGCAGCATTGAAATTGCCGACGCGGTCCAGCAGGCGGGCGCGACCGAACTGGTGGTCCACGGCCGCACCAAGGAGGACGGTTACCAGGCGGAGCGCATCGACTGGCCGGCGATTGCGGCAATCCGCCGGCGTTTAACCATTCCGGTGATTGCCAACGGGGAAATCCGTGACGGAAAAAGCGCCGGCGACTGCCTGGCGCTAACCGGCTGCGACGCGGTGATGCTGGGCCGCGGCGCGCTAAGCCTGCCGAACCTGAGCCGGGTGATAAAATATCATGAGCCGAGGATGCCGTGGCCCCAGGTGATGGACCTGCTGCAAAAATATGTACACCAGGAAAAGCAGGGCGATACCGGGCTGTACCACGTAGCGCGCATCAAGCAATGGCTTGGATTCCTGCGCCAGGAGTATGACGAGGCGGCCATGCTGTTTGGCGAAGTCAGGGTGTTAAAAACCTCCGCGGACATTGCCCGGGTGATTTGCCGCCGGTAGCCACATCAAACCCTAGGATCCAGGCATGGCCTATGCCCGATGATCCGGTGACACGCCGTAAATAATAAATTATGTAAAACTATTGATGCCTGCTCGCTGAATTGCTTTAGTCTAGCTATGTTTTTTTAGACATCCTGCTTTAGCTATCAAAAATTCAGTGGCCTCATTAATCCAAGGAATTTATTATGCGTGGAGATTATCTTATTTCTAATGCCTCCCTACAAATTTATAATACTTCTAATATCAATTTCATGGCAACAAAATCTCATATCCTAGATGAGCTAAGTCATGTATATAATATGGAGTCAATTTTTTGTGACAATATTAATAATGAGAATAACTATAGTTTAACCTATGGCAAAAAAAATAATGATCACGGGAAAAATATTGACTACCTTTTGGCATGCAGTAATGAACTCAACAGTCGCCAAGAACTTTTATTATATGACCACGATAGACGATATATAAAAGTTGAAGTTGGAAATGATGGCGCATTTGTTACCGCAAAAAAAATTACGCTACCCAGTGGAAATAAAATTTATGTCGGCTTATTCCAGGGAAGGCTTTTGGTGTCAGACGGTACTGATTATCATGTTGAAGACGTTATAGCTAATATCAATGACAGCGTATTTACAGTGTTTTTTTCATTAATCAATCATTTGATCGGCGTGTTCAATTCCTGTTTCCGATTGGCACCCGCAAGGGATACAGTTAATAGCCATAGGACAAATGACCCAGGCCCTTCAGTGCTAGCCGTGCCAGTTGAAGGAGTACGCCTCCACCCACGCGCGCCAATGCTACAATCAGCCACGCCAAAGGTATTCGCATGGCATGCTATTTTGGATAATATGTTTAGTTTTCCTGGCGCGCAGGCCACCGGCGAGACCAGTCCATCAAACCCTGGCCGTGCCGCAGAACAGATAATGTTTGCCGACAGGGACAGCGACAATAGCGATGGTGCTCAATGCTATATCGCCATAAATTTACCTAATGTAAATGCAAATAAATTACATCAGCGTTTTTTCGATGAATTTAGTAAATTGACGCATGAGAACAGCTGGACGACGGCATGGCTGCTGGAATATGATCAGTTTTTAGCAGCAAAGGTGAAATTTATTTTTGACCATTTGACCTATCTGGATAATAAAAGAGAATCCCTTGATACTCTTTTGCTCAAAAAATATTGCGAGAGACTTATCACTCAATGTTTATCCGTTCCCCCATCACTATTAGTGTCAAAAAGCGGGTTTTTTGATAATAGTGATGGTAGAGTTATGTTGGATGATTTTTTCACCGATATTGATAATGACTTTCGGGATGCTTTTAAAAAAATAGATTTTAGTATTATCCGTCAAACCGTTGCTTTAAAAAATGGTATGACCTTTTATGAGGCAAAGGAATACCTCAATAAAATGTTCTTGAATGATGCTACGGAACATGAAAAAAAAACGCAGAAAAAAATTTTTAGCTATATGGTAATACTGGAGGAAACGCATAAACAATACACCAATGAATTATCATTTGAACCTGATTATTCCCCCTTGGAAAAATTATTATATCTCAACGATCGTCAGCTATATATGTCGTTGATAGAAGAAGATATCTCGGGGCTGGCGAAGGCAATAGTTATAAGGTTTTGTTATTATATTTTAGAATATAGCAGGGCTAATGGTATCAGTGTATATGGTAATAATCTAATAATGCCAGGGGAAATTAGTGACTATTGGGAAATATTCAGTGATGTCTACTCAGACATACATCCGGAAAAGCTTAAAGAAAATTTTTGTCAGCAAATATTCTCCTTTCTAAAACAGGAGGTGAATGATAATTCGCATATTAGCAGAGTGATGAAACTAATGGAATTTATCCGGGTAACCGATAACGAAGAGGTTTCATCTCAGGACTGGTTTATTACCAATATAAGAAATTATGATAAAAGCATCGATATAATAGAACAAAGTGTCAGGCGTAATTTGAATTTTTCACCAGATTATGTTGAGCCGAGTCATAATCAGTGGTATATGACAATGAGCCAGCAGATTATATTTGATAAGGAATGTATAATTTTGCTGGAGTATATTAAGGAGATGCAGCATACTTTTAATCAATATGCTGAAGTATTTATCAATAATGAGGTCAGTTTTCAAGTTGTCACCCAGGCACAGCGTTTAGCCATGGCTAAAGTTGCCGCCATGAGAAATATTTTATTTGGACATGTTACGCCTAACGCTACGCAGGATATTCTTATTGAGTATAATAGGCAACTGCAGCAGGGAAATATAAATGTTCTAATCAAATCAGCCACTTTTTGGTACATGGATTTTTTCCCCGAAAGCAGGAATTATATGGCTTCATTAAACGTGATAGATGTCATTAAAGAATACTATCATTATGAACTACTTAATTACAATGATTACGAGCTGCGCAAAAAAGAAAATTATACCAGCATATTTAATGTGGTTTCTTTGCAAGAAATAAAAGATGGCGATTTGTATTTTAATCAATTTGAAGAATACAAGTATCATGACATTTATATGGAGGCAAGAAATATCACTAGGAAGCTCGTTGAGCACTCGAATATTGATTTTTTGGATATAATATTTCCGCCGCGAGAGCTTTATACTTTCAAAATATATTCAAGAAAATACCTGTTGAATCCGCTATCCCATGATACATGGGTCTTTGTGCCGGCGGATAATATAGGTTATATATCCATTGTTAAAACCCAGAACAACAGACTGGCCGTAATATCTACTTTGCTTAATGCGCCATTTACCAAAATACTGGATAATGCGGAAGAAAATTATTTTATCAAACGATTGATGTATGAATGGAATGAGACACTTTTTGATTTGTCAATTAAGAGCAGGCGACAAATCGGTGCTAGCGTGTCTGAAATTTCTTCTTTGTTTTATTCGAATCAAACGATGCAAAATGAAGATAGTGATTTTCTGCGTATGTTACTGATCCATCCAGAAGACAATCAATATACCAATCCAACTACCGCTTATACTCTGATCGCTGATGAGCCAAAAAAATCGCTCACCTCATTACTCGATGTGATGGATTATTGGAATGAACGTACATTAGAGGATGCCGCCCTGATTTTGAAGGAGTCGTTAGTAGAGAAAAATTGGCTGGCCATATTTACTTCTCAAATTCCGTTTTATGATGTCGTTTGGAATTCATGGTATGATGCTGATTATACCGTGCAGTTCAGAGATGTGGTATTTGATATATTCGATATTTTAGTGTCTTTTATTTCAGGCGGGCTGTCAATGCATAAGCTCAGTCGCGATGGAATAAAAAATATCCTAGCCCAGGCTAAGCGGGCAAAAATACCAAATAAATCATTAAAAAATTATATTATCAGTAGTATGACAACATCCACCCACTCAATGAATTTTAAAATAACCGAGGGGATATTTGATACATTAGCCAGTGTGAATCCTTTACCGTTTTATAATGTTATTGAGAATGAGATTAGCCGTTTCTTTCTTTCTAAGGCTGTGCATAAAATAAATTGGCTGAAAGAGTATAGCGGTAATTATCTAAAAAATAAAAACTCAAGACTCAAGGCATGGGCAAGTGAAGCTCATCGGGCGAAAATGATTATCATGGAAGATGATATTTTTTCAGATTCCTCTCAGCTTATCGCTGAAAACAATTTTATCTTGATAGAAAATAACTATTTTTCGATAATTTGGGATTCATCTTTGCTAAGATGGCGGATAACAAATTCTGCTGAATCCAATGGCTACAATTATGCCATCCCCGTCATTAAAAATAAAAATAATACCTGGGTTTCCGCCATGTTTGTCGATCGGGGTCCGATATTTTCTCTAAATGATTTGAACCTGAACACGCAAACACTGTACTCACCGCTTAATGAAATAAAATTTGAGCCAATCAGACAACGGGCTATCCCAGGCATGTTAACTGAAATCAATGAAAATTATATGTTAAGAAATTTACTATCCTATATGATGTATTTAAAGCCAATAATAGTAGCGCTTTCACCAGAGTTGGACGATGACGCTATCATAATAGATACATTATTAGATTATTTTAATAATATTAATAAATTACATGACGAATTGATAAAAAATGAAGATATAAGCAATAAACACAATTTGTTATTGTACAATATAAATATCATAAAAAGTCAAAATATTCAGCACAAATTCAGAATGGTCTATTTTTGGGAAGACGAATATGATCCCGTTGCTTTTACTCATATTGTTCTGAATATCTTTATTGGGACAAGTTCATTTATCGTTGATTTGAAACCGGCTCTTATGCAGCTTGATGGAGCCGTATCGAGTAAATCGGTATTTTTAGAAAATAACTGGCTTGCATATTATGCACGTAACAAAAATACCGAGTCTTATTTGATTAAATACAGAGACTTTAGTAACCTTCAAAAAGTTAAGGAATACTATAATGGATTGTCTGATGCTCCGGGTAAATTTGTTAAAGGTGCTTTTATATTAAGAGAAGCCCTGTGGTATAAGGCCGCAGTAATCAAATATATTGTCAAAAGAAAGCCTCATAAAATAGCTATTGCTGATAATGAAAATTTTTCTATAGTAGATATTGCAAGAAAAATGGCTGCACATTGGAGAGAATATGAATCTCCTCAACAGACGTCCATGGGCAAAGTACATTTCCCATACTATTTTCTCAGGGAGGCCAATTTAATAACCAATGCAGAACTTGACAGGATGGTTGTCATCATAGGTTGGGCGGAGAGGTCGGATACGTCTGTTGATAACTACCTGCGAGAATCAATACAGATAGCTGAGTTTTCCGACTTATTGCGTATCAGCGCTGGTAATTTATTGGCCGTTTTAGATGATAAGGGAGTAATTGTTAATTTATTAATTAGTTTAGGTAAGGGAAAATTTTTCGGCGCGCGGAATAATTATTTTAATGCCCATTTTGAAGAAGGTCCCTGCATCATAGTGGCGGAAGAAATGGGCACCATGGTGTCTGGAAAATTACATCCACGGCATGCATCAAGACAGTATTATTTATTTGCCGGGACCCCTCATGGTGTCTCAAGGCCATTACCCATTTTAATTGAAGACGCCAGCGCTGTAGAGAGTATGAAAACGGCCAGTCAACCCGCGCCCATTGCGGTGGTCGATGAAGCGAAAAAACGCCAGAAACTGCTGCTGGGCCATCAGTGGTCACTGTCTGCGCCAGGAAACGCAAACAACCGATTAGATATTGTTATGCATGTGAAAGGTTTTGGCAGAGATGATATGGATATCGACGAATTCACCCATATACTCCACGCTTTGACATACATCAATCCCACCCTGCCGGTGTTGTCTGAACTCAGATATATAGAGTATGTTTCGTGTTTTGAAGGGTTTGAGATGATAAATAGTACCGGGCAATATTTAGCTGATAAGTTTGGGGTTACCGTGGGTTATTATCCTTATCTAGGCGGTGACAGTATCAGGCGACGGCAGCCACAGTGGTTTTCTATGTTTACACCAACGGAAAAGAAAGCGGTTAATCGCGCCACTATTTATTATGAAACTGAAAAAATTGCCATAAACGAGGAGATTATGTTGAAAAGAGCGCGGCTAATCAACCTGTTGAATATAGTAGTGAGTTTGAAGCACAGCATTGGCACAAGGGCCAGGAAACGAGCGAACCGTTATTTACCCTATATCTATATCAATATTGCCCAGTTTATTCTTGGAGATATAACGCCCGAGGCTTTCGTTGAGCACCATGCGTTAAATGAGCGTTCTGCCAACCTGTTGAACACGGTGAGAATGGATTATGTTTTGACGGAAGATAACTCAGATAATATTTATATTCAATGCTACTTAGATATACTTTCCTCAGTAGACGAGTTTAAGCATCTTTTGAAATGGGTTATGCCAACGCATAGATTGCCCGGCCATACACCTTGATCCCAGTACCGCGTGGCTAATGTCAGCCGGTAGGCCGCAGCTTTTTGCCCATGCCATGATGATACCCGCCTGGTGCTCCCGCAGGGCCAGGGGCACCAGTGTAAAACCCGGACGCCAGCCGCAATTTTTCTGGCGTTGCTTGTTTTTCCGACCTGGCCGCTCTATTTTTATTTTAAACTATATTTCATCTACAGGCCTGGACGATGCCTCGACGTCTCATGGGTTTGCTGTTCTTTCACTAATGACAAGGCCGACCCAGTTTATGCGCTTTCTCCATCCCGTTAAGCACTATTTTACCGCCCGGCCCCGGCTGCTGATTGCCATCGCCGCCGGCGTTTTCTGCTACTGGTGCCTGCCCGCGCCGTTTTCCACGCTGCTGCGCCTGATGATCAGCTGGAACGCCCTGGCATGGCTGTATTTATTATTTTTGTGGTGGGAGATGATGCGCGCCGGGCCGGAGGATATGCACGCCATCGCCTTGCGCCAGGACGAAAGCGCCAGTACGGTGCTGGCGCTGGTGACCTTGACCTGTATGGTCAGCGTAGCGGTGATCCTGCTGGAACTGAGCACGGTAAAACAGCTTTCCGGCTCGGTAAAAGCCTGGCATTTGATCCTGACCGGCGTAACGCTGGTGGTCTCCTGGGCGCTGCTGCCCACCGCCTTTGCCATGCACTATGCCCATCTGTTCTACCGCGACCGGGACGTGGATGAAGTGCCGCTGCTGTTTCCCAAAGAGCCGGAAAAACCGCTGTACTGGGATTTCCTCTATTTTTCGTTCACCATTGCCGTCGCCTCCCAGACCGCGGATGTCGCAACCGGCACCACCGAGGCGCGCAAGGCGACGTTGCTGCAATCTGTTATTTCCTTTATTTTTAATCTCGCCATCCTCGGCCTGTCGATAAACGTCGGCGCCGGCCTGCTGGGATAGCCGTCCGTCGCCAGACACCCGCGGATCCAGCACCGCCCCGGCAACTTAGCGCGGCGGATTGCAGCGCCGCCGGCAACTTAACACGGCGGCTTTCCGCGCCCGCGATCATTATTCCGTCATGCTTTTGTCTTAAAACCGTAAAGCACGCCCCTTAGCATAGGGGCCACTTGACGTCGCCGTGCAGAAGTCTATTTATGTTAAAACGCTTTTTCCCCTATTTGCTGCTGGCGCCAACCCTGGTCTTTTTAGCCGGCTTTACCTATTTTCCCCTGATGCGCTCGCTGGTGGATAGCCTGTATGACTCACGGCTCTCCAGCGATAATCCGCCTTTTGTCGGACTGGACAATTTTGTCCGCCTGTTCCGGGACCCGGTGTTTTGGCTCTCCGTCGGCAATAACCTGATCTATATCCTGATTACGGTGGTGCCCGGCGTGATCCTGGCGCTGTCGCTTGCGGTCTGGCTGGCGCGCAATACCCGTTTCAACCGGCTGCTGCGCGCGGCGTTTTTTTTCCCGACCATTATTCCCCTGGTCAGCGCCGCAACGCTTTGGACCTTTATCTTTATTCCCAACCTGGGCCTGCTGGACTATTACCTGGCTAAAATCGCCGGCCCCATGGGCATTAACTACCTCGGCATGGGCAAGAGCGCGCTGTTTGCCCTGGCGCTGGTCGGCATCTGGAAGTTTGCCGGCTATTATATGCTGTTTTTTCTGGCCGCCCTGCAGGGCATGCCCGCTTCGCCGCGCGAGGCCGCGCTGATGGAAGGGGCGACGGAGCGCCAGATATTCTGGTATATCACGCTGCCGTTGCTCAGGCCGACGCTTAACTTCGTCATCATTATCGCCCTGGTGTATTCCATCACTCAAATCGATCATGTGGCCATCATGACCCAGGGCGGCCCCAATAACGCCACCTCGGTGCTGTTGTATTACATCCAGGATCTGGCCAACAACAGCCACGATTTCGGCAAAGCCTCGGCCGCCACCTTTTTTACCGTGGTCGCGCTGTTTGTGATATCAGTCGTGAATCTGCGTACCCTGGAAAAAGGGGTGCACTATGAGCGCTAATCCTTCGTTTCCGCTGAAAACGTTATTCCTGCTGCTGGCGTGCGCCGCTTTCCTGTGGCTGTCGCCCCTGCTGTGGATGTTTTCCGCCGCCATCAGCCCGGACAGCTTTTCCCCGGCGATGGCCTCGCTGGTCCCGCGCCGGCCGTTGACGCTGGCCACGCTTGCCGGGGCCTGGGACAGCGCCGATTGGCTGCGGCTGTACGCCAATACGCTGATTTTCGCGCTGGGCACCTTCCTGGCGCAGTTGGTCACCATCACCACCGCCGGATATGTGTTCGCCTACCATGAGTTCCGCGGTAAAACCCTGCTGTTTTACCTGTTGTTGATCCAATTGATGATCATGCCGGTAATGCTGATGGTGCCCAATATGATGACCCTGCACCAGCTTGGCCTGCTTAATACCCTGACCGGCGCCATGATGCCGTACTTCGCGTCGGCCTTCGGCGTCTTCCTGATGCGCCAGGCCTTCCTGAATATTCCACGCGAACTGGAAGACGCGGCGCTGATGGAAGGCAGCCGCTGGTGGCAGGTGGTGCTGTATGTGCTGCTGCCCATGACCCGCCCGGCGCTGATGGCGTTTGCCGCCGTGACCATTACCTATCACTGGAACGAATTTCTCTGGCCGCTGATGGTGCTTAACGATCCCGATAAGCAGGTGCTGACCGTCGGGCTGGCGTCTTTCGCCATGGGGGCGGAGTCCGGCGGGCAGTGGGGCATGATCTGCGCCGGCTCGCTGATGGTCTGCCTGCCGTTGATGGTGGCCTTTATATTCTGTCAAAAGCACTTTCTCAGTGGTTTTGGTTTTTCCGGCATCAAATGAGGGGATAGCGATGTATCTCGCCCAATTATCCGATCTGCATTTCCGCAGCCGGGGCGCCCGGCTGTACGATTTTATCGATGTGAACGCCATGAACGCGGAAATCATCAACCGGGTCAACGCCCTGACTGAACGTCCCGACGCGGTCATCATTACCGGCGATGTGGTGAACTGCGGCGAACCGGGCGAATATCGCCTGGCGCGCCATATCCTCGGACAGCTTGACTATCCGCTGTATGTGATCCCCGGCAACCATGACGATAAGGCCCTGTTTCTCGATGCTTTCAGCGGACTTTGCCCAAAGCTTGGTCAGGATCCGGACAATATCGCCTACGCAGTGGATGAGTTTCCGGTACGCCTGCTGTTTATCGATACATCGGTGAGCGGCGCGTCCTGGGGGCACCTGAGCGATTTTACCCTGGGCTGGCTTGAGAACATGCTCTCCCGCGACGATAAGGAAAGCTACGTTTTCATGCATCACCCGCCGGTGGCGTTCGGTTCGGCGCAGATGGACCCGATTGCCTGTCGCAACGGCGAGAAGCTGCTGGCGCTTATCGAGCGCTTTACGCAGCTGACCCGGGTGTTCTGTGGCCATGTACACCGGATGATCGCCACCCAATATCGCCAGGCGCTGATTTGCTCCGCGCCGGCTACCGTGCACCAGGTGCCCTATATGCATACCGACCCGCGCCCGCTTTACAGCCTGGAGCCGGGGGCGATGATGATGCATCACCTGGTGGCGGGCGTCGGCCTGGTGACCAGCTATCATTCCCTGGCCAACTATGCCGGCCCCTGGATCTACGACCCGCGCATCAGCTGCCCGGGCGAGGGGTTCTGATGTCGGTCATTGCTATTGAGGGCTTGGGTAAACAATTTGGCGGCGCCGATGTCCTGCGGGATATCGAACTGGAGATCCGGGATGGGGAGTTCCTGGTTTTGGTGGGGCCGTCGGGCTGCGGCAAAAGTACGCTGCTGCGCCTGCTGGCCGGGCTGGAGCGGGCCAGCAGCGGACGGATCCTGCTCGACGGCGTGGATATCAGCCAGCGCGCGCCGCGGGAGCGCAACTTTTCGCTGATCTTCCAGAACTACGCGCTGTTCCCCCACCTGAGCGTCAGGGACAATATTTCGTTCGGCATGAAGATGCGCGGCGAGCCGAAGGCGGATTTCCCGCGCCGCGTTGCCAAGGTCGCCGATTTGCTGCAGCTGCGGCCGCTGCTGGATCGCAAACCGGCGCAGCTGTCGGGCGGCCAGCGCCAGCGGGTGGCCATGGCCCGGGCCATCGTGCGCGAGCCGGCGCTGTTTTTGATGGATGAGCCGTTATCCAATCTTGACGCCAAGCTGCGCGGCGAAGTGCGCGACGGCATCATGGCGCTGCATCACACCCTGAAAACCAGCACTGTCTATGTGACCCACGATCAAATCGAGGCCATGACCATGGCCGATCGCATCGCGGTGCTAAACGGCGGGAGGTTGCAGCAAACGGGCACGCCCGAGGCGTTGTACCGGCAACCGGCCAATCTGTTCGTGGCCGGTTTTATCGGCACTCCGGCCATGAACATCCTGCGGCTGCCATGTCATGACCAACAGGCCTGGCTAATGGCGCAATCGATTGCCCTGCCGCCGGATTATGGCGAGGACGCGGTGTTTTTCGGTATCCGGCCCGAGCACCTGTCGGAACATCGGGGTGGATCGGGTCCGGTGCTGCAGGGCCGGGTGCTGCGGCGTGAACTGCACGGGGCGGAATACCTCATCACGCTGGATACCCCGGCGGGGCGGGTGCAATACCGCCGGGAAAACCGCGGCGCGGTTGCCGCGGTGGGCCAGGCGCTGACCCTCGGTTTTTCATCCCGCGACAGCTATCTGTTCTCGGTATCAAGTCAACTCAATTTATTACTGGAGCGATAAATGAAGATGTGTGGATGGGTAGTGGTGCTGACCGGTATGGCGTTAAGCCCCGGAGCATTGGCGAAAGAAACGATAGATTTTATGTTCCCGGCGCCGGTGGACGGCAAGCTGACCACCGAGATGACCCGCGTCATCAGGGAATACAATCAATCACAGGATCAGGTGGAAGTGCGCGGCATTTTTACCGGTGGCTACGACACCACCAAAGTGAAGGCCGAGTCGGCGGCCAAAGCCGGATCGCCGCCGGCGCTGGTGATTATGTCGGCTAACTTTACCGTCGATCTGGCGCTGAAACATGAAATCCTGCCGATGGACGAATTATTCAAATTTGCGCCAGACAAAAAGTCGGCCAGCGACTTCCTGCAGGAAAACTTTTTCCCGGCGGTGCGGCAAAACGCCCTGGTAATGGGCCAGACCTATGCCATCCCCTTCCATAACTCCACGCCTATCCTGTATTACAACAAAGAGATGTTTGATAAGGCCGGCATCGACCATCCCCCGCGCGATTGGAATGAACTGGCGGCGGATGCCAAAAAGCTGACGGATAAAGAGAAAGGCCAGTGGGGCATCATGATCCCCTCCACCAACGATGATTACGGCGGCTGGATGCTGTCCTCGCTCACGCATGCCAACGGCGGCGATTTTAATAACGCCGTCTATCCGGGCGAAGTGTATTACAACAGCGCCAGCACCCGCGGCGCGCTGCAATTCTGGCAGAACCTGGTGTACCGCGATGAGGTGATGCCGGCGGGCGTGTTGAATTCCAAACAGATCGGCGCCGCGTTTTTCTCCGGCAAGCTGGGCATGGCGCTGCTCAGCACCGGGGCGCTGGGGTATATGCGCGAAAACAGCCGCGATTTTACCCTGGCGGTGGCGATGCTGCCGGCGAAAGAACGCCTGGCGGTGATTATCGGCGGCGCCAGCCTGGTGAGCTTTAAAGGCATCAGCGAAGCGCAGAAAGAGGCGGCCTACCGGTTTATGACCTATCTGGTCAGCCCTGAGGTCAACGGCGCCTGGAGCCGGTTTACCGGCTATTTCGCCCCGCGCATGGCCGCCTACGACACGCCGGAAATGAAGGCCTACATGGCGCAGGACCCGCGCGCGGCGGTGGCGCTTGAGCAGTTGCAGTACGCCCATCCCTGGTATGCCACCTATGAGACCGTGGCGGTGCGCAAGGCCATCGAAAACCAGTTGGCATCCCTGCTGACCGATAAATCGCGCAAGGTGGATGACGCGGCGCGCGATGCCCAGCGGGAGGCGGACGGGTTGATGAAACCTTATGTGGACCAAACGGCGCTGAAACTGCCGTAGACCACCGGATGCACGGTCAGCCCGTCATGAAGCACAAACCGGGCAGGGCGCGCCGGGCGCATAAAACGTCACGCACCCCTCCGCCGCAAGCGTATTGCCGGCGTCGTTATCCTCTTCCGCGCGCGCCCAACGGACGCCGCTTATGGCATGCCGTTGCGCCCATGGGCCAGATAGCCCGGACGCCGGCTCAGACGCTCATAATAGGCGTTGACCGCGGGCAGTTCAGGATGGGTAATGGGGGTGGAGAACCAGCGGTTCACCGACAGGCCGATGGGGATATCCGCAAGCGTAAAGGATTCGCCGGCCACATAGGCGCCGGTGGCGGCCAACTGCCGGTCAAGGAGGGTCATCGTCCGCGACCAGTCGGCGACCGACCCGGCGATGCGCTGCGCGTCGTTATGGGTGGCAAGGCGTTTTACCAGGGCGCTGAACGCGTAGCTCCAGGAAGGGTTGAGCTCGGAAGCCTGCCAGTCGATCCACTGATCCACCCGCGCCCGGCTTTTCGGCGCCGCCGGATATATCGCTTCGCCCCGGTAGGCGCGGGCCAGGTAGCGGATAATGGAATTGGACTCCCACAACACAAAATCCCCATCCTGGATAACCGGCACCATGGCATTGGGATTTAACGCCAGAAAAGCCGGATCATGAGGGTCTTTATACCCGCTGCCCCAGTCCTCCCGCTCGAATTCGATGCCCAGTTCCACGCAGGTCCACAGCACCTTGCGCACGTTGATGGAAGTTGACTTGCCCAGAATGTTCAGCATAGATATCCCTCTTGTCGCCAGGTCGCCTATGAGGTCGATACCGCATAATGACATTGTTTTCCTCCGCGTTAAATAGCGCGCGCGCGGCATACTTTTCCCGCCGACCCGCGGGCCGGCGCCGGATTATCTGTTATGATTGCCGCCGGGATGGGTTTCGCGCGCGCCGGATGCGCGGCTCGCCCCGGCGCTGAAGGCGCCGCCGGAACTTCCAGGATAAGAGGGTAATATGACCACGGCATTACTGATCATAGATATGCAAAACCATATTCTGCACGGTCTGGCCGATGCGGCTCGCCAGCCGTCGCTCGATCGTCGGCTGAACGAGGTGGCGGCGCGGCTGGCGGCATTGCAGGTGCGGGCGCGCGCCGCCGGTGCGCCGGTTATCCTGGTGCAGCATGACGGCGACGGCGTTCACCGGCTGGCGCGCGGTAGCGAAGGCTGGCGGATACGCGCCGAACTGGCTCCCGCTCCAGGGGATATCGTGGTGCACAAGCGCAGTTGCGATTCATTTTACGCCACCGATCTGGCCGATCGGCTGCGAAGCCTGGGCGTCACGCGTCTGGTGGCCGGGGGGTGCATGACGCAATTCTGCCTCGACACCACCGTGCGCCGGGCGGTTTCCCTGGGGTATGACGTGGTCCTGGCCGGCGACGGCCATACCACGGCGGACAGCGGCGACCTGGGGTTTGAACAGATTATCGCCCATCACAATACCCTGCTGGACGGCTTTGACGCCGGGCCGCACAGCGTCAGCGTACGCCCTGCCGCCGGGATTACCTTTTAAGGCCGGTGCCGGTATGTACCCGGCGTCGGCTTATCATGCCAGCCCCAAGCCATGAGGACAGAATGATGTCGCAGCCTTTAATAATCGTCATGCCGCTTTACCCCGGCGTTACCCAGTTGGATTTCACCGGCCCGCATCAGTTCTTTTCCCGTCTGCCGGATACCCGGGTGATCGCCGCTTCGATGGGCGGCCTGCCGGTCAGCGCCGACGGCCTGGTGTTTTCCGGGCTGGCCGACCTGTCGGCTGTCGCGCGATGCGATATTCTCTGCGTGCCCGGCGGCTCCGGCAGCACGGAAATGATCGCGGACCCGGTGTTTATGGCCGAAATCCGGCGGCTGGCGGGCCAGGCCCGTTATATCACCTCGGTGTGTACCGGGTCGCTGATCCTGGGGGCGGCCGGGCTGCTGGTGGGTAAACGCGCCGCCTGCCACTGGGGTTGGCGCCATTTGTTGACGTTGTTCGGCGCCATTCCCGACGCGGGCCGCGTGGTGCGGGACGGCAATATCATCACCGGCGGCGGCGTGACCGCGGGCATCGATTTTGCGCTGGTGGTAATCAACGAGATAGTCGATAAAGCCACCGCCGAGGCTATCCAGCTCGGACTGGAATACGCCCCGGAGCCGCCATTTAACGCCGGCCGGCCGGAAACCGCCCCAGAGTCGGTGCGGGAGCCGGTGGCGGGGCGGATCGCGGCCAACGTGGCCACGCGCCAGCCTGTGGTCGAAGCGGCAGCCCGCGCCATGTTTGCCGACCGGGTTGGCGGATAACCGCCAACGCGTCCCGCTCGGGATTAGGCGCGGCGCTAAGGGATGGCGAGCATAAGCCGTTCGCGTAGGCGCCGGGTTCCCCGGACAAACAGATCGCTATCATTCAGCGCGCGGGCCAGCGTCAGCGCGCCCTGGATACCGGCGACGATGTCCTCGGCCACGGCGCCCGCCCGCGGTTGACAGACCCCGGCGCGTTGCAGCGCTTGGCGTAACGCCCCGATCCAGCGGGTAAAATAAGCGGCGATGGCGGCGGCAAATCGATCGCGCGTGCCGTCCAGGGCGAAGGCACCCATCAGGCAGATGCGCTGTCCGGACAGGAAATACTCATCCACCGCGCGCCACATGCCGTTAATCGCATCCAGCGCGTCATTACGCTCCAGCGGGTGGAAAATATGGTGGTGGAACCAGGCGTCGACCTCGACAAGCACCGCCGCCGCCATGGCGTCTTTTCCACCGGGGAAAAAGTGATAGAGACTGCCTTTGCCCAGGCCGGTATTTTCGCTGATACGGCTCAGTGAGGCGCCTTCAAAGCCGCATTCGCGAAAAGTCTCGGCAATCCGCGCAATCAGCAGCGCGTTATCCGCGCTTTGCGCGGCCATCTACAGGCCGAAATCGGACAGGCCGGGATGATCGTCGGGACGACGTCCCAACGGCCAGTGGAACTTGCGATCCCGATCGGTAAT
Organism: Acerihabitans sp.; assembly: GCF_036398755.1. Lineage (NCBI taxonomy): Bacteria > Pseudomonadati > Pseudomonadota > Gammaproteobacteria > Enterobacterales > Pectobacteriaceae > Acerihabitans > Acerihabitans sp. The sequence goes on from NZ_DASWOM010000050.1 coordinate 42,078, forward strand.
GGGCAGATCGTTGATACAGGCGAAACGGCGGGCCATCAATCCCTCGGCGTTGAACTGCCAATTCTCATTGCCATAGGAACGAAACCAGTTACCGCTATCGTCATGCCATTCATACGCAAAGCGTACCGCAATGCGTTCGCCGGTATACGCCCACAGTTCCTTGATCAGCCGGTAATCCAGCTCCCTCGCCCATTTACGGCTCAGGAATGCCACGACTTCCTCGCGGCCGGTGACGATTTCCGCGCGATTACGCCATTGCGTATCGGCAGTGTACACCAGCGACACGCGCCGCGGGTCTCGGCTGTTCCAGCCGTCCTCAGCCATGCGGACTTTGGCGGCGGCGGTTTCAAGGTTAAAGGGAGGAACCAGGTTTGCCATGATGGATGCCTTATTTAACTAAGAGGTGCCCAGACTGTACCAATCGGTACAGTTGATGGCAAGCGGTTTTACGCCGCCGGAAAGGCAGCCGCTTGACGGCGGGTTCAAACAGGCAAGGGCCGGGGTATAAACATCTGGTGGCGCGGCGGGATTACGGTCCCGGCGGCGGGCAGGCGCAGCGCCATCCCACCCGGCAGCGCGGCGGCCGGTGGGATCAGCGCAACGGCATCTTGACGAGGTGCGTCCGTCTTTGTCCGGTTAGTTTACCTGCCATTCCGGCGGTGTGTTGGACAGCACGTACAGCGTGACCTCTTTCAGGTTGTCCCAGGCTTCGCGCCAGGAGACCATTTCAACCGATAGCGTAATGCCCAGCAGCCCGGTAACGAACCAGCAGGCCATGCTGATGCCGACGCCACTGAAGATAAACGCCAGCGCATTGTGGCTGCTTTTACGGCAAAAGACATTTAACGTGCTGGCGAAAAACATCATCACCGCGCTGAGCAATTCCCAGCGCATCATGAAGAAGCCTGCGGTAAGAGTACCCATGGCAACCACCCCCCATTTGTAAGATGGTGTAATTTTCTCCTGTTTTGTTGCATTGCGCTACAAAAATATGTGATGTAGATCTACTTTTTTAAGGGATTTGTGCTTGCGCCCAGGATTTTGATGATTTATTGGTCAATTGCACCGCAGATGCCGGACCCTGAGCGACGCGCGGCGGTTAACGCCCGCGGCTTGAAACGCGCAGCTGTAATTTGCGGTGTTTTAGGATTTTACTGAGAAAATTAATTAACCAGATAAAAAGTATCATTTTAACGACGTTTAACGTCATTAATGCGTTGTTGCCCTGTTTTATAACATAAATTAATTGCTTTGCGTCCGTAAACGGCACATATTCGTCACCTGTTTCAATTTAATTGAGCAGCCGGTATTTAACTTTATATACTGGCTTGCGCGCGGATTTTAGCGCTATTTATCCAACGCTGGCTTTCGGTCGGCGGAGATTATTAAAAAGCAACATGAAATTCACCGTCCGGGTATTGACGCCCTGTGCCGTCAGTCAATTTTTTGCCTTGGCAAACCGTTAATGGCTTTCCCCCGGGGATACTGTTTATATGACCAAAACTGCCATGCCCGCTATTGCCATCGCCTTTCCCCTGCGCGAGGATGACCCGGCGGGTACCCGGCTGGCCCTGCCCGGCGGCACCCGGGTGCGCCGGGTGATTATTCTGACCTATCCCGGCTGCTTTTTCGGCGAAATGGTCAAGCTGCTGGAGATGCTGGCGGGGCTGAACGACCTTGCGGTGATGCAAGGCGGGCAAAAAATACACTTCATCCCGCAAATCTACTCGGCGATGGGCGGGCGCATCTCTTCGCCGGCCAGCCGTTTAATCCACGCCCAAACCCTTACGGTGAGCGGGCCAATCCCGATCGAGCCTGACCTGCTGATCATCGCCCACGGCACCCGTGCGGCGGCGGCGGCGCCTAACGAATCATTATCCCTCTGGCTAAGGGCGGTCTGCCCCGGCGCCGGACAGATTGTCGCGCTTGGGTCAGGCGCGCTGCGCCTGGCGGCGGCCGGGCTGCTTAACCACCGCCGGGCCACTACCCATACCGCGCTGGCGCCCTATCTTGCCGAGCATTATCCCCTGGTCAAGGTGAATATGCCGGCGCCGCTGCAAATTGACGGCAATATCCTGACCACCAGCGAACATATCAATTTGCGCGAACTGGCGCTGCAGCTGTTGAAAGGCCCGTTGCCGCTGCTCCTCGCCAGCCAGACCCAGTCAGGGGCCGGCGAGCGTGCGCCGCGGCTGGCGGCGGATACGCCGGTAACGGCGCAGATATTCACCCGTCGGGACACCATCGCCCACCGGGTGACGCTCTGGTGGCTGAAGCACATTGATGAGGATTTGGGCATGGAGAAATCGGCATGCTTCTTGGCCATGAGCGAGCGCAGTTTTCGCCGCCATTTCACCCTCGAAGTGGGCTATTCGCCTTCTCTTTTTTTACTGCTGCTGCGGTTGGAATTGGCGCGTCAGGCGTTGCTTGACAGCACTTTGCCCATCGACAAGATCGCCCGGCGCGGCGGATTGCATGATGGACAGCAGCTGGCGCGCATTTTCCGCAAATTTTTCAACGTCAGCCCGCATCAATACCGCACGCATCCGGACAAACTCAAACCCACCCTTGACTACCCTTTGTACGCCGCCCTGTTCAACGGTTGCGCCATTCCCTCCTGGCTGCGGCAATTACAAGACTACGCCGTCGCGGAATAAGGCACCGGCATGATATGAATAAAAATAAAAAATAGATATATTCAAAATATGTGCTAGCGCTTAAATAAGTGAAATATCGAACTTGTGATGTCGTTTATTGCAAGCTCATGCTCAATATTCAATGTCTTCCTTGCGCAAAGTAGTTATTCCCGCCTTTGGCCGCTTAAGCATGTATTCCGGCCGGATCTGCACTGGTAAATATTACCGCGCCCTTGTGTTACCGGCTAAAATAATGGCGAGAATTGGCCGGTTTAATAAGCCAATTCCATTCATGTCGTATATCGAATTTTTCAAGGAAATATCATGCTCAGCCAACGTCTTTTTAAAGCCGGTGCTTTGTCACTGTTATGCCTCGGCGCCACCGTTGCCTCTCCCGCTTTTGCCGCCGGCACCGCCACCACCAATATCGCGGTGACCGCCGCCGTTGAATCGGCCTGCACCATTGCCACCACCACCATGGTGTTCCCGGCGTATACCGGTACCGCCGTAGTCGATACCACCGCCACCCTGTCGCTGACCTGTACCAATGCCGCGCCTTATGTCGTTGCCTTGGGCGCCGGTACCGGCGACGGCGCCACCACCGCGTTACGCGTCATGACGGGATCGGTGACCGGCTCGGTACTGAATTACGGCTTATACCAGAATGCCGGGCATACTACCTCCTGGGGCGATACCGCCGGCACCGATACCGTAGCGGGTACCGGCAACGGCACGGCCCAGGATATCACCGTTTATGGTGAAATCGCCGCCAACCAGCTTTCCTCGGTGGTGGGTAATTATACCGATACCGTCGCCGTAACCGTTACCTACTAATACAAGAAAGCCATGATGCCCCGTTACGTAAATCTTATCCGGGCGCTTATGCTGGCGGGCCTGTGGGCGATATCGCCACAGGTCTTTGCGCAGGCATTGGCTATCGTGCCCATCCGCCAGGATCTCTCGCCGGCGCACCGTTCCGCCAGTTTCACCCTGACCAATAACAGCGAAACGCCGAGTGTTATCCAGATTCGCGGTTACAGCTGGATCCAGCAAGGTAATAACGACAGCTTCGTCAGTACCGCCAAACTGTCGGTAAGCCCGCCTTTCGCCACCATTCCCGCCGGAAAGTCGCAAACCGTCAGGCTGCTGCTGCGTGAGCCGGCGGGTAAGGTCGAGGAGTCCTATCGCATTATTTTTGATCAAATCCCCGATCGCGACGCCGCCAAGGTCCAGTTGGCGATACGCTTTACCGTGCCGGTGTTTTCCCTAAGCGCGGCGCCGGCCAAGCCTGACGTGCAATGGCGCATTGAACGCCGGGGGGAGGGCATGATGCTAATGGCGAATAACCAGGGCCTTAAGCACAGTATGATATACAACCTGAGCGCCACTACCGAGAACGGCGAGCGGTTGAAACTGACCGGTCCCGGCATGCCCTATCTCCTGGCGGGTAACCAACAGCATTGGCTTATCAGCGATCCCCGGCATGTGCTGACCACCGGGAGCCGGGTCCATGTGCAAGTACCCGGTCCGCAAGATAAATCGGATCAATGGATCAATGTCGGCCCGACGCGTTGACAGTCGCGGGGAGGCGCCGGCGGCCCGGCCGCGTGCTGACCCTGGCGCTGCTGTGGCCGCTGGCGGCGGCGGGCGCGCAAACGGCAACGGCGCCCGCCGCCGGCCAAAGTCTGCTGCTCAATGTGGTGGTCAACGGCCTGAACCACGACAATATCCAGGAAATCGCCGGGCAGCAGGGCGCCCTGCTGCTGACCCGCGAGCAGATTACCGCGTCCGGGCTGAAGCTGAACGGGCCTTATACCGACACCGGCGGCGGCCTGATTGCCCTGAACAGTATCCAGGGATGGACCTGGCGGCTGGATGAAAACGCCCAGACGCTGTTTATACAGGTACCGTCCGGCGACCGGATCGCACAGCAGTTTACGTCGGATGTCCTTTCCCCGGACGATACCGCCCCCTATAGCGACCGTGGCGCGGTGCTGAATTACGACGGACAGGTAACCGATGATGATGGCGAGGAGAGCCATAGCCTGCTCGGCGATTTGCGGCTGTTCAGCGACAGCGGCGTGCTGGCCAACAGCGCCATGCAAACCCACAGTCCCTATCTCGATCGCAGTGTACGGCTGGAGAGTACCTACAGCCATTCAGCGGTATCCACCCTGCGTACCTGGAACACCGGCGACTATATCAGCGGCGGCCTGGACTGGACCCGGCCGGTGCGCATGGGCGGCTTGCAGATGACCACCAATTTCGGCCTGCGTCCCGATCTCGTCACCTTTCCCCGCCCGGGCATCAGCGGCGAGGTGGCGGTACCCTCGTCGGTGGATATCTACGTCAACGGACTGCGCCAGATGACCCGCCAGGTGGATGCCGGCCCGTTTGACATCACCTCGCTGCCGGTGACCGCCGGCGGCGGCGATGTCTCCATGGTGGTCAAGGACGCCAACGGGCGGCAAACCACGCGGACCTTGCCTTTTTACGCCAGCAATTCGATGCTCAGCCAGGGACTGGAGTCATTGTCGGTGGAAGCCGGCTCGGTGCGCCGCGGGTATGCCAGCCGGTCCGCCGATTATACCGGCGGCGCGGCCTCGGTAAGCTATCGGCGGGGCGTATGGCCGGCGCTGACGCTGGAAACCCATCTGGAAGCCACGCAAAAGCTGGTGATGGGCGGCGCCGGCGCCGATCTGCTGGTCAGCGATGTCGGGGTGTTGTCCGGGTCGCTGGCCGCCAGCCGTTATGGCGAAAAACAGGGACGGCAATACGGTGTGGGTTTTGCCCATACCCTGCACAGTTTCAGCTATGGTTTCAGCGCGCTCAGGGCCGAAGCCGGCTTTTATGATATCGCCGCGGCCTATGGCGACAGCACCGCCGGCACCACCCTGCGCGCCAGCCTGGGTTTTCCGGTCTACCCCGGCAACGGTTCCTTCGGCCTGGTGTACGCGCGTAAGTTAGTCAACTACTACAACAGTTATAATTATGAATCTCAGCGTATCAGCACCTCGACCCTTTCGGCCACCTATTCGTCCGCGCTGCCGCTGTTGGCGGCGTTTGGTTATCTCACGCTATTACATGATTTTGATTACGATAAGGGCAATAGCCTGTTTGTCGGCATCTCCATCCCCTTCGGCGCCAGGGCGAACCTCAGTACCAGCGCCAGTGTCGGCCAGGGCGGCGGCGCGCAAACCGTGCAGGCGCAGCAATCGGCGGTACGGCGCGGCGATATCGGCTGGAGCCTGGCTGAGCAACATGGCCCGGTGTCGCGGCAAAATGCCGGGCTGGAATACAAAGCCGACTGGGGGCTTATCGGCGCCGACGTCGAGCAGGGCAACACCGGCCACGCGGTCCGCGCATCCGCCCGAGGTTCCCTGGCGGCCATCGGCGGCCATGTCTTTGCCGCCAACACCATCCAGGACAGCTTTGCGCTGGTGGATACCGACGGCCTGCCGGGTATTACCGTCTTGCAGGAAAACCGTCCGCTGGGCAAGACCGACGGCCGCGGCCTGATGTTTATCGAGGATATCCGCGCCTACGAGAGCAACCGCCTCTCCGTTGACGCCAACGATGTGCCGATGGATGTCTCGCTTACCAACGACGCGCTTACCGTCAGGCCGCGCGATCGTTCCGGCGTTATCGCCCGTTTCCCCATCCGCCGCAGTCGGGGCGCCACCCTGCTGCTGGTGGACGCGCAACAGCGGCCTTTACCGCTCGGCAGCGTGGCGACCCTGACGGCGAGCGGCGCCCAGGCCATGGTGGGCTATGACGGCCAGACTTTTTTTGAAGACCTGGCGCAACATAACCAACTGAAGGTTGAAATTCCGGGGCGGCCCGGCTGCGCCTTGAGTTTCGATTACCATCCGCAGGCGAATGTCCTGCCGCAAATCGGGCCTTTGACCTGTGGCCCGGGAGCTTGAATATGTCTTTTACCAGCGTACAGCGTAATCTGTTTGTCTTGCTTAGCGTCCTGTTTGCCGGTCCGGCGCTGGCGTACGACTGTTCCATCGCCGCCACGCCGCTGAATTTCGGCGCGCTGGCCGGGGTCGACGGAACCACGCGCCGGTCCACCGCCACCCTGACCGTGGTTTGCCGCGGCGGCGCGGCGGCGGCCAACGTCAGCTACCGGATTTTGCTGGACGGGCCGGCGGGGGAGGGGCGGCGGCAGATGTCGGCCGGCGGCCACAGCGCCGGTTATCAGCTCTATACGTCCAATAATTACCAGCAGGTCTGGGGAAACAGCGGCGGCGGGATGATAACCGATGGCTACAGCCTGGAGGCCAATGCCACGGTCAGCCGGACATACACCGTTTACGCCAGCATGAAGGCCGGCCGCGACGATCGGCCGGGAAGCTATAGCGCCACGACCGTTGTGCAACTGTTATATTGAAGCCTGGGCCGGCACGGCGTCACGCACGCCAGGCTGATGATTCCAGACGGGAATAGGGATATCCATTTTCATGCCATCGCAAAAACAGCTTGGTTTCGCCCTGGTGCTGGGCTCATTGGCCGCGCTCGGCCCCTTATGCACCGATTTTTACCTGCCCGCCCTGCCGCAACTGGCCGGATCGCTTGCCACCACTACCGCCACCGCGCAGCTAAGCCTTACCGCCGGCCTGCTGGGCCTGGGCGCCGGCCAACTGGTGTTCGGCCCGCTCAGCGATAAGCTGGGGCGCATGCGGCCGCTGCTGTTTTCGCTGATGTTGCCGCTATTGGCCTCCATCGCCTGCGCACTGGCGCAGAACATCGGCGGCACCTCGGTGGTGACCATGGGGCTAACCATCTGGGGCTGTTATCTTACCGCCGGGCTACTTTTCCTGGCCATGGTCAATAAAAAAACGTCGGCCCGCGCCTGAATCGGGATTATCCGCGTCCGGGAATAGGACGCGGATAAAACATATTGCCCGCAGGGGATTAATAAAGAGAGTTCGCCGACAATAACCGGACTATTGCCGCCGTCGCGGTGAAATCGTCCGTTAAGCTAAATTCGCAGGCGATAACGTTAAATAGCGCATTTTTTATATTCATTAATTGGTCATTAAATGATTAACCCTGGAGAAATATCACCCTCATTGATGTTGCGCAATGCGGATAATTGTCAATAAACGGGCCGCCTTTTTTAGTGACAAAAAAATACAGGCGTTAAGCGATTTTCGTTTGTGAGGAATCAGATATACTATGGCGTCATCAACTGCGGTCCCGCAGTATCTTTCAGGTAATGGCTAATGTTATCTTTTTTTCGTGTCGCTTGTTTTGGCGTGTCACTTTTAACGCTTACAAATGTGATGATTAACGATGCACGGGCCGCCGTCGACGCACAGGCGGCGCCCCTGGTCTCGCCGCTGGTGATTGCCTCCGGCAGCGCTATTGTCTTCGATATGACGGATAATCACCTGCTGTATTCCTCCAACGCGGATAAAGTGGTGCCTATTGCCTCGCTGTCGAAGCTGATGACCGCCATCGTGGTATTGGACGCGCAGCAGCCCATGGATGAAATCATTTCCGTGGATATCCATGAAACACCGGAATTAAGAGGGGTGTTTTCACGCGTGCGCGTGGGCAGCGAAATCAGCCGGCGCAATATGCTGCTGCTGGCGCTGATGTCCTCGGAAAACCGTGCCGCCGCCAGCCTGGCGCATCATTATCCCGGCGGGTATACGGCCTTTATCGCCGCCATGAATGCCAAGGCGCGCTCGCTGGGCATGATGAATACCCATTATGTCGAGCCGACCGGTTTATCATTTAACAACGTGTCGACGGCGCGCGATTTGTCCAAGCTGCTGATCGCCAGCCAGCAGTACCCTTTGCTTACCGAACTCAGCACCACGCATGAAACCATGGCTTCGTTCAGCAATCCGCCTTATACCCTGCCGTTTCGTAATACCAACCATTTGGTTTATCGCCCGGACTGGACCATTCAATTAACCAAAACCGGCTTTACCAACCCGGCGGGACATTGCCTGGTGATGCGCACCGTCATTAATCATCGTCCGGTGGGACTGGTGGTATTGGACGCCTTCGGCAAATATACCCATTTCGCCGACGCCAGCCGCATCCGCAATTGGCTGGAAACCGGCCAGGCCAGCCCGCTGCCGTCACCGGCCTATGCGAACGCCAAGACGCTGCGCTCCACCCGTTCGGCGTACAAACCCGCCGCCCATCGCGCCCTGGCCAATAAAAAAGCGCCCAAACGCCATGCGGCGGGCCTGACGGCGAAAAAGGCCGGCGGCGCCAAAACCGTCCAGACGGCGTCCGCCGCGACAACCAAGCGTGGACCTACGGCCTCCGCCGCTAAGGCGAAACCCGGCCAGACGGCTTATAAAAAGGCCAAAGCCGCCAAGACCGGCCAGACGGCGTTTAAAAAGTCCAAGGTCCATGCCTCCGGACAAACGGCGAAAAACGGCGCCGGCGATCGCGACAAACAGGTCGATTAACCTGCCAACCGCGGCCGGCGTTATTCCGTCCGGCCGCGCAGATCCTCGATAATCTCTCCCTGACCGACCGATTCCTCTTCATGGGAAGGATCGCGCCATTCCTCGGCCAACGCCTGCTGATACCACTCACGCAGCGCGGGCAGCGCCAGCATGGCGCGGCACCAAGCCTGCGCGGCATCCGACAGCGGCAAGCCATAGGTCTGGACCCGGAATACCACCGGGGCAAAAAACGCATCCGCGGCGCTAAAGGCGGGACCGGCCAAAAACGGACCGCCAAAACGGGAAAGCCCCTGGCGCCACAGGGCGTCCAAACGCGTCAGGTCGGCGCGCAGGGCATCGGGCAACGCCGGCAAACGCACCCGCAGGCCGCAGTTCATCGGGCAAAGGTTGCGCAGCGTGCCGAACCCGGCGTGCATTTCCGCCGCCGCGCAGCGCGCCCAGGCCCGGGCCTGGCGTTCTTCCGGCCAGATACCGGCATGGGTATCCGCCAGGTATTCGGCGATGGCCAGCGAGTCCCATACCGCCGTGGCGCCGTCATACAACACCGGCACCCGGCCGGTGGGGGAAAAATGCGCGAAGAGATCGTGATTGTCGCCCGACTGGAAAGGATGCAGCGCCTCATCAAAAGGAATATCCAGCGTCTTCATCAATACCCAGGGACGCAGTGACCATGACGAGTAATTTTTATTGGCGATATGCAGTTGATACACGATGAAACGCTCCGTTGCTGTAAAGGTGGGCCATTCCGCTGCCTGCGGCGCGCATCATGCCGCCGGCGGTTTACTCCCTGGCGACGGCCCGGCAGGGGGTCAGGGTAATGCGAAAACGCGGTGTCGGCAGGCCGGGCAGCGGGCCCTTGTCGACCCTTTCCTCCGCGCGCGCGCCCATGCGCTGATAAAAACCGGCGGCGAGCGGGTGGCAATCGATTAACAGCCGTTCGGCGCCGGCGCGGTGGGCGGCGTTGAGTGACCAGCCGAACAGCGTTTTGCCGATGCCGGTCATGGCGTTCGCCGGCGAGACGAACAGGCGCGCGAGGAATGCGATATCATCCTGAAGCAGCAACTGCGCGGCCCCAAGCAACGCGTTATCGGCCTCGGCGACACAAATCAGCGAGTTTTCCATGTCCGCCGGACGGAAGGCCAGCCTGTCGCGGCAGGATTGCCGCAACGCGTCGTCATAACCCACCAAGGCCGTTGACTGCACGCAGAGTTCGGTCAGTTGGGGCAACTCATCGAAACGCGCCGCCCTGAGCCGCAGCATCAAGGTTTTCACGCCCGACATCGGTAAATCCGCAGGATAAGATCGGTGGCGCGCCGTGCATCGCTACCCTCGGCCAGCGGCTGGCCGCGCTCGGCGACCGCCCGTTCGAAATCCGCGAGCACCGCTTCATGGCGCGAAGTATCGGTCACGGCCGGGTTGCTGGCGCCGTCATCCGGTGCCGGCTCCGCGCGCGCCGCCGGGTTTTCGATGCCGGCAACGTGCCAATGGCTGATACGGTCGTTGGTGAGGGTAAACGTGCCTTTTTCACAGCTGACCTCCAGGCGCGGGGGATATCCCGGCGGGGCGCAGGTGGAGGCGACGATGGTGCCTATCATGCCGTCGGCATGGCGCAGCACCACGGCGCCGTGATCCTCGGCCTCCATCTGATGGGCAAAGGTGTCCAGCTCTGCCCGCACCCGTTCCGGCATACCGAAAAACCAGATGTAGTTATCGATATTATGGCTGGCCTGCTGGATAAAGACTCCGCCGCCGTCGATGGCATAGCTGCCGCGGTAGGCCGCGCTGTCGTAATAGGCCTGATCGCGCCAGAAGCGGCAGCTCAGGTCGGCGGAATAGATGCGGCCGAACGCCTGCTGCTCGAGCAGGCGCTTGACAGCCAGGTTATCCGGATTGGTGCGCCGCTGGTAGCTTACGGCCAGGACGACCCGGTGCCGGGCGGCCTCGTTTATCATATCGTCCATGGCGGCCTGGGTGATATCCAGCGGCTTTTCCACCAGCACATGCTTGCCCAGCCGCGCGGCCTCGATGGCGCTTTGATGGTGCAGCGCATTCGGCGTGGTGACGATAACCGCGTCATACGGCCGATCGACCTGCGCCAGGGACGGCCAGCAGGGCAGTGCCCCAACGGTGGCGCCCGCCGCGTTGCTGCGGGAAACGTATCCCACGGCGTCGCTTGCCGGCAGTGCCTCCAGCGCCTTGAGATAGGTGCGGCTGATGTTACCAGTACCCACGATGATATATTTCATAACAGAGTCGATGCCTTGTTGTAATAAGAAAAATCCATCGTCCCTGACGGTCACGACTACCGGCGCGGCCGGTCTTGGCTGCGGACCGCGTACCGACGCTGCCGGATGATTGTCAGCGCCTGTATAGACCGATCATGACTTGTAACACTGCCAAGCAGTATTGCAAAGGTCGTCGCGCTTGCCAAGTCCCCCGTGACGGCTGCGGGGGTATCAGGCGTAACGGCGTCGTCGTCAGGGCTGCTTTTGCTCCGTGTCACGCTCGCGCCAATGCTTTAGCCGGGCGGTTTTGCCGATGCCGGGATTAAAGGTATTGGTGGGATCAATCTGGCGGTAGAACGCCGCCAGCTGCGGCTTGGCCTGATATAAATGGCCGACGTTATGTTCGGCCGGGTACTCGGCGCCGCGTTGATTAAGCAGCTCGAGCATCCGCTCTTTCAGCGCATGGCTGTCCACCCCCTTGCGCACGATATAATCCTGATGAAAGACGTGGCACATAAAATGGCCGTAATAGAGCTTGGCCACCAGTTG